>NZ_JBSHKH010000087.1:0-35268 GCF_053643595.1 Streptomyces sp. NPDC055506
CCCATCGCGACGTTCCGAGGACGGACACCCCCCGGCGCGGCCCCGACCCACCACCGCCGCGCAGGCGCGACACGCACCCCCACCACACCCGCACAGGCGCCGCAGGCATCGCGCACACACAAGCTCAGGACCAGCGACCGGTCCGAGCAAGCAGCACAGCGGCGGCCGCCGTCCCAGCAGTCGACGTGCGCAGCACACTCCGCCCGAGCCGGTAGGCCTTCGCCCCCGCCTCCTCGAACTGCGCCAACTCCTCGGGCGCCACGCCCCCTTCGGGCCCCACGACCAGCACGATCTCACCGGACGACGGCAGTTCGGCGGTCGCCAGCGGCTCGTCCCCGCTCTCATGGAGCACACCGGCGAACTCGGCCCCGGCCAGCAGCGCAGCGACCTGCTTGGTCGTCGCCGCCTCCGCGACCTCAGGAAACCGCACGCGGCGCGACTGCTTACCGGCCTCCCGCGCCGTCGCCCGCCACTTGCCCAGCGCCTTCAGCCCGCGCTCGCCCTTCCACTGCGTGATGCAGCGCGCCGCCGCCCACGGCACGATCGCGTCGACACCGACCTCGGTCATCGTCTCGACAGCCAGCTCCCCACGGTCGCCCTTGGGCAGCGCCTGGACGACGGTGACCCGGGGCCGCTCCTCCGGCTCCTCGGTCACCGAGTCCAGCCGAACGATCAGCCGGTCCTTGCCCTCCGTATCGAGCACGACGCAGTCAGCCCAGCGCCCGGCCCCGTCCGTGAGGACGACGTCCTCACCGGCCCGCAGCCGCTTCACGGAGACAGCGTGCCGCCCTTCCGGACCGTCGAGGACATACCGGCCGCCGCCGCCACCCGCGTCGAGGTGCTCGACGACGAACACCGGCGCGGTCACAGGACGCCGCCCCCACCCGACAGCACCGCGCGCGCCGTGGCGAGTTCACCGGCCAGCACCTCCACCAGCTGCCCGGCGGGCAGCTCCCGCGCCATCCGGTGGCCCTGCCCGGCCCAGAGGGCCATGCCCTGCGCGTCCCCCGCCTTGGCGGCGGCCTTGCGCAGCGGCGAGGTCAGATGATGGACCTCGGGGTAGGCGGGCGGCGCGTACGGGCCGTGCTCGCGCAGGAACCGGTTGACGAGGCCCCGCGCCGGCCGCCCGGAGAAGGCCCGGGTCAACTCCGTACGCACGAACAGGGGGTTGGTCAGCGCCCGCTTGTGCAGCGCGTTCGCGCCCGACTCGTGCGTGGCGAGGAACGCGGTACCGAGCTGGGCCGCGCTGGCGCCGGCCGCGAGGACCCCGGCGATCTGGCCGCCGCGCATGATGCCTCCGGCGGCGACGATCGGGATGCTCACGGATTCCCGGATCTGGGCGACCAGCGACAGCAGCCCGATGCCGGCACCGTCCAGCTCGGGGATGTCCCGGTGCGTGCCCTGGTGGCCGCCGGCCTCGACGCCCTGCGCGATGACCCCGTCCGCACCCGCCCGCTCGACGGCCCGGGCCTCGTCGGGGGTGGTCGCGGCGGCGAGTACGAAGGTACCGACGCGGTGCAGGCTGTCGATGACCTCCCGGCTCGGCACGCCGAAGTGGAACGACACGACCGGCACGGGGTTGTCGCGCAGCACCGCGAGCTTGGTCTCGTAGCCGTCGTCGCGACCGCTGTCGGGATCGCCGAGCTCGGCCTCGTACCAGGTGGCCTCGCCGGCCAGCTGGTGGGCGTAGACATCGATGGCGGCGGGGTCGGCGTACTCGGGCTGCGGCATGAAGACGTTCACGCCGAAGGGCCTGCTCGTGAGGCTCCGGAGCTGCTTGATCTCCTGGTACACCCCGTCGGCGGTCTTGTACCCGGCGGCGAGGAATCCGAGCCCGCCCGCCTCGCACACGGCGGCGGCGAGCTGCGGTACGGAGACGCCGCCCGCCATGGGGGCCTGCACGATCGGGTGCGGGAAGAGATCGGTCAGTGCGGAGGACATGACCGCATGTTGTCACGTCCTCCGAACAACTCCGAAACCGGCCTGCCCTGTGGCATAGACCAGAGGAAAAGGCCCTTCAAAAACCGATCAGCGCCCGTTGAACGCATCCTTCAACCGCGAGAACAACCCTTGCTGCCCAGGCTGGAACTGCCCCGTAGGCCGCTCCTCGCCCCGCAGCTTGGCCAGCTCGCGCAGCAGCCGCTCCTGCTCGGGGTCGAGCTTGGTCGGGGTCTGGACCTCGACGTGGACGATGAGGTCGCCGCGTCCGCCGCCCCGCAAGTGCGTGATGCCCCGGCCGTGCAGCGGGATCGACTGGCCGGACTGGGTGCCCGGGCGGATGTCGACCTCCTCCATGCCGTCCAGCGTCTCCAGCGGCACCTTCGTGCCGAGGCACGCCGCCGTCATGGGGATCGTCACCGTGCAGTGCAGGTCGTCACCGCGCCGCTGGAACGTGGAGTGCGGGAGTTCGTGGATCTCGACGTAGAGGTCACCGGCGGGACCGCCACCGGGCCCGACCTCGCCCTCGCCGGCGAGCTGGATGCGCGTGCCGTTGTCGACACCCGCGGGGATCTTCACGGTCAGGGTCCGCCGGGAGCGGACGCGGCCGTCACCGGCGCACTCCGGGCACGGCGTCGGCACGACGGTCCCGAAGCCCTGGCACTGCGGGCAGGGCCGGGACGTCATGACCTGGCCGAGGAAGGACCGGGTGACCTGCGACACCTCACCGCGGCCGCGGCACATGTCACACGTCTGCGCACTCGTCCCCGGCGCGGCACCCTCGCCGCTGCAGGTGTTGCAGACGACGGCCGTGTCGACCTGGATGTCCTTGGTCGTACCGAAGGCGGCCTCGTCGAGCTCGACCTCGATACGGATCATCGCGTCCTGGCCGCGACGGGTGCGCGAGCGCGGACCGCGCTGCGACGCCGTGCCGAAGAACGCGTCCATGATGTCGGAGAAGTTCCCGAAGCCACCGGCTCCGAAGCCGCCCGCGCCGCCGCCCGCGGCCTGCGAGAGCGGGTCGCCGCCGAGGTCGTAGACCTGCTTCTTCTGCGGGTCCGACAACACCTCGTAGGCGGCGTTGATCTCCTTGAACCGCTCCTGGGTCTTCGGATCGGGGTTGACGTCCGGGTGCAGCTCGCGTGCGAGCCGCCGGAAGGCCTTCTTGATCTCTTCCTGCGACGCGTCGCGGCGCACGCCGAGTACGGCGTAGTAGTCCGTGGCCACTACGACTCCGCCAGGATCTGTCCGACGTACCGTGCCACTGCGCGTACCGCTCCCATCGTTCCCGGGTAGTCCATGCGGGTCGGTCCGACCACGCCGAGCTTGGCGACTGCCTCGCCGCCCGAACCGTAGCCGACCGACACGACGGACGTGGAGTTGAGTCCTTCGTGGGCGTTCTCATGACCGATACGTACGGTCACGCCCGGATCCTTCGCCTCGCCGAGCAGCTTGAGGAGCACGACCTGCTCCTCCAGCGCCTCCAGCACCGGCCGGATCACCAGGGGAAAATCATGCCCGAAACGGGTGAGATTGGCGGTGCCGCCGATCATCAGCCGCTCCTCGTTCTCCTCGACGAGCGTCTCCAGAAGCGTGGAGAGCACCGTGGAAACCGTACCCCGGTCCTCGTGCTCGAACGCCTCCGGCAGATCCTCCACCAAACTCGGCACATCCGCGAAACGGCGGTTCGCCACACGGCTGTTGAGCCGTGCGCGCAGATCCGCGAGCGAGGCCTCGCCGAAGGGCGCCACGCAGTCGACCACCCGCTGCTCGACCCGCCCGGTGTCCGTGATCAGCACGAGCATCAGACGCGCGGGCGCGAGGGAGAGCAACTCCACATGCCGCACGGTCGACCGGGTCAGCGACGGGTACTGCACGACGGCGACCTGGCGGGTGAGCTGCGCCAGCAGCCGCACCGTACGCGCCACGACGTCGTCGAGGTCGACGGCGCCCTCGAGGAAGTTCTGGATCGCGCGCCGCTCGGGCGCGGTCATCGGCTTGACGCCGGCCAGCTTGTCCACGAACAGCCGGTAGCCCTTGTCGGTGGGGATGCGCCCGGCGCTGGTGTGCGGCTGGGCGATGTATCCCTCGTCCTCGAGGGCCGCCATGTCGTTGCGGACGGTGGCCGGGGAGACGCCGAGGCTGTGCCGCTCGGTGAGGGCCTTGGAGCCGACGGGCTCCTCGGTGCCGACATAGTCCTGGACGATGGCGCGCAGCACCTGAAGCCTGCGTTCACTGAGCATCGCGCACACCTCCAGAAGTCTTCCGCTCGCGGCCCTGCCCGTTGTGGCCTGGCACTCTACGCGTGCGAGTGCCAGCATTCCCCGGCCCAGTGTACGGCGGTGGGGTGCACCCCCGGCAAGGCTGGTCGTGCGCTGTCGTGCCCGCGACGGGTGTCACAGCTAGCGTCGCCGTATGACGGTGACTTGGGAAGAGCTCGGGTGGGAGCGGGTGGCAGCCGGGGTGGGGCGGTGCCGGCTTCCGGTGTGGGACTGCACGGCGGGACTGGTCGCCGGTGAGGGCGCGGTCCTCATGATCGACGCGGGGTCGAGCACGGCCGAGGGCGCGCGATTGCGCACGCAGGCGCAGTCGCTCACCGGTCATCGTGTGACGCATCTCGCGCTGACCCACCCCCACTTCGACCATGTCTTCGGCGCCGCGGCGTTCCCGGAGGCGGAGGTGTTCGGCGCGGTGGGCATGGACGCGGTCCTCACGCGGGTGCGGGACCGCGAGGAACTGCGCGCGGACGCGGTACGCAACGGGCTGGCGGAGCCCGTGGCGCGGGAGTCGGCGGACCGGCTGGTCCCGCCCCACCATCTGGTCTCCGGCGAGTGGACGCTCGACCTGGGCGGCGGCCGCCAGGTGCTGCTGGCGAACGTGGGCCCGGGGCACACCGCGCACGACCTGGCGGTGCTGGTGCCGGGTGATCCGGAGGTGGTGTTCTGCGGGGACCTGGTGGAGCAGTCGGGCGAGCCCCAGGCGGGCCCGGACGCCGTGCCGTCGCACTGGCCGGCCGCGCTGGACCGGCTGCTGGATCTGGGCGGCGAGGACGCGCTGTACGTGCCCGGTCACGGAGCGGTGGTGGACGCGGGGTTCGTCCGGGCCCAGCGGGACGCGCTGGCGGCGCGTTTCGGCGTGTCGCGGTGATCGCCGTGCGCCTTCTCCTATCGTCATTCGAATGCGCCAGTACTCTCCGGACCTGACCCCGCCGTGGAAGAAGCCGAAGCCGGTGCCCGAGGTTCCGGCGGAGCCGGGCCTGGTGGTCGAGGAGCCCGGGTCGGGGTTCTGCGGCGCGGTGATCCGCTGCGAGGCCGGGACGGTGACGCTGGAGGACCGCTTCGGCAAGCACCGCGTGTTCCCGATGGAGCCGCGCGGTTTCCTGCTGGAGGGCAGGGTGGTGACGCTGGTCCGCCCGTCGTCCGGCCCCGCCCGCCCCACGCGCACCGCCTCCGGTTCGGTGGCCGTCCCCGGCGCACGCGCGCGTGTCGCCCGCGCCGGCCGCATCTACGTCGAGGGCCGGCACGACGCCGAGCTGGTCGAGAGGGTGTGGGGCGACGACCTGCGCATCGAGGGCGTGGTCGTGGAGTACCTGGAGGGCGTCGACGACCTGCCGTCGATCGTCTCCGACTTCGCCCCGGGCCCTGACGCCCGCCTGGGCGTCCTGGTGGACCACCTGGTCCCGGGCAGCAAGGAGTGGCGCATCGCCGAATCGGTGACGAGCGAGCACGCCCTGGTGGTGGGCCACCCGTACATCGACATCTGGGAAGCGGTGAAGCCGTCGGCCCTGGGCATCGAGGCATGGCCCCGGGTCCCGCGTGGCCAGGACTGGAAGACGGGCGTGTGCCGCTCCCTGGGCTGGCCGCCCAACACGGGCGCGGCCTGGCAGCGGATCCTGTCGGGGGTGCGCTCGTACAAGGACCTGGAGCCGGAGCTGCTTGGGCGGGTGGAGGAACTGATCGACTTCGTCACGGCCTAGCTGCGGGCATGCGTGCCGCTAAGGGCGGCACGGGTGGGCGCAGCGGCACCCCGCTCCGCCGGGCTGCGGACCCACCCGCCTCAGCACCAACGCCCCGAGCACCTCAGTCCACGAGGTCCCGAACAACCCCATCCGCCAGCAACCGCCCCCGCAAGGTCAACACCGCACGCCCCTCCTCATACGGCCCTTCCTGAAGCAACCCCTCCGCCAACGCCCGACGCGAGGCAACAAGCCCGTCCTCCCGCAGCAACGCCAACGGCACCCCCTCCCGCAACCGCAACTCCAGCAGAATCCGCTCCACCCGCCGGTCCTCGTCCGACAGCACCTCACGCCCGGCCCCCGGCGACCGCCCCACCGCCAGCGCCCCCGCATAGGCCCCCGGATGCTTGACGTTCCACCACCGAACGCCCCCCACATGGCTGTGCGCCCCCGGCCCGGCCCCCCACCAGTCGGCCCCCCGCCAGTACAGCTCGTTGTGCAGGCACCGCCCCGCCTCCGAGGTCGCCCAGTTGGACACCTCGTACCACTCGAAACCGGCCGAGGACAGCGCCTCCTCGGCGATCAGATAGCGGTCGGCGTGAACATCGTCGTCCGTCATCGGGACCTCGCCCCGGCGAATCCGACGAGCGAGCTGCGTCCCCTCCTCCACGATCAGGGCGTACGCGCTGACGTGATCAGGCCCGGCCCCGAGCGCAGCGCTCAGCGTGGCCCGCCAGTCGTCGTCGCTCTCCCCCGGCGTGCCGTAGATCAAATCCAGGTTGACGTGCTCGAAGCCCGCCGCCCGCGCCTCCGCCACGCACGCCTCGGGCCGCCCGGGCGTATGCGTACGGTCCAGCACCTTCAGCACATGCTGCCGCGCGCTCTGCATGCCGAACGAGATCCGGTTGAAGCCGCCCTCGCGCAGCGCGGCCAGATACGCCGGATCCACCGACTCCGGATTCGCCTCCGTCGTGATCTCGGCATCCGGCGCCAGCCCGAACTCGTCACGGATCGCGCCCAGCATCCGTACGAGATCACCGGCGGCCAGCAGCGTGGGCGTCCCCCCGCCCACGAACACCGTGCGAACGGGCCGCGGATCATCGCCCAGCACCTTGCGCGCCAGACGGACCTCCTCGACCAGCGTCTCGGCGTAGTTGTCACGGGAGGCCAGCACACCGCCCGTGCCGCGCAGCTCGGTCGCCGTGTAGGTGTTGAAGTCGCAGTAGCCGCAGCGGGTCGCGCAGTACGGGACGTGCAGATAGAACCCGAGCGGACGGCCGGCGGCCCCGGCGAGCGCGGACAGGGGCAGCGCGCCGTCGTCGGGGACGGGCTCGCCGTCGGGAAGTGCGGAAGGCATGCCTTCCATTGTCCAGCACCGGCGCACTCACTCAGCCTGGAGCACCAGCAGCGCGAGATCGTCGGCCGGGGGCCGCGCCCCGAATTCGTGCACCAGCCGTTTGATCCGCTCGGCTATCAGCTCGGCGTCCAGCCCCGCGCACCCGGCCAGCGCCGCCGCGAGCCCGTCCTCGTCGTCGAACTGGCGGGAGCCGGATCGGCGCTCGGTCACGCCGTCGGTGACGCACAGCAGCGTGTCGCCGGGCCGCAGCTCGAAGGTGTCGCTGGTGTACGTGGCGTCCTCGACGACCCCCAGGAGGGTCTGCGGCCGCGCTGTCGCGTGGACCTCGCCGCCCGCCCCGAGCAGCAGCGGGAGCGGGTGTCCGGCGGAGGCGACGGTGCAGCGGACACCGCCGTCGAAGGGGACCAGTTCGC
The DNA here is from genome assembly GCF_053643595.1 of Streptomyces sp. NPDC055506. Lineage (NCBI taxonomy): Bacteria > Bacillati > Actinomycetota > Actinomycetes > Kitasatosporales > Streptomycetaceae > Streptomyces > Streptomyces sp. NPDC055506. The sequence goes on from NZ_JBSHKH010000087.1 coordinate 7,664, forward strand.
CGTACAACAGGGACAGGAAGCGCGTCTGGGGGCCGTCGCCGGGCGGGGTCGGCCGGGCGCCCGCGGCCACCAGCGCCCGGGCCGCCGCGTCCGCGGCCTCCGTGGCGTCGTCGAGCAGGAGCTGGTTGAGGCGGTCGAGGACGTCGGCGACCCGGTAGCCCTCGCGGGCCAGCAGCCGCAGCCAGGGCCGGGCCAGCCCGATCACGACGGCCGCCTCGGGCCCCTTGCCCTGGACGTCGCCGACGGCGAAGCACCAGCGGCCGTCACCGGCCGGGAACAGGTCGTAGAAGTCGCCGCTGGGCCCGCCCTTGTCGTACGGCTCGTAGACGAGCGCGCTGCGCACCCCGGGGATCTCGGCGACGGCGCCGGGCAGCAGTCCGCGCTGGAGTACGGCGCTGATGGTGGCCTGGCGGGCGTACTGGCGGGCGGCGCCGATGGCGAGGGCGACGCGGCGGCTGAGATCCTCCACGAGACCGGTGATCTCGTCCGGGAAGCCGGCGGCCCCGGACCGGCCGATGACCAGGGTGCCCAGCGGGCGTCCCCCGGCGAGCAGCCGGTACGCGAGCGCCGAACCCGGCTCGCCCGGCGCCTCACCGAGCGCCTCGCCCGGCCAGGGGTAGTCGACGGGCCCGGACCCGGGCGGGTCGGCCGGGTGTGGCGGGTCCTTCTCCAGGGCCTGACGCAGCTCCTCGATGCGGTTCTCGCTGCCGTGCCAGACCCGGGCCAGGCGCGCCCCGCCCGCTCCGGCCGCGCCGCTCCAGCCGCCGCCGGTGGCCTCGTCCTCCAGCCACACCGCGCACCAGTCGGCCAGCCGCGGCACGATCAGCTGCCCGGCGAGGGCGGCGACCAGGTCCTCGTCGAGCTGTCCGGCGAGCAGGTCGGAGGCCTCGGCGAGGAAGGAGAGAGCACCGCGGCCCAGCCAGGCACCGTCGAATCCGTCACCCCCGCCCTCGTAACGATCCCGCCAGTCCCGTACGTCGTCCCAGTCCCGCCAGTCCCGCAGGCCACGGGACTCCTGCGGGTCCTGCCGATCGCCGACCCCGCGGGAGCCCTGCCGGTCCCGCACGCCCCGGGAGTCCTGTAGGCCCTGCCGGTCGCCCACCCCGCGGGAGCCCTGCCGGTCCGGCAGGGCTCGGGTGTCCTGTAGGTCCTGCCGGTCCCGCGGGCCACGGGAGTCCTGCGGGTCCTGCCGGTCGCGGAGCCCGCGGGAGCCCTGCCCGTCCCGTAGGCCACGCGAGTCCTGTGCGTGCCCGCGGCCCCGCCCGTCACGCCGGCGCCGCCCAGCCTCCGCCTCCCTCGTCTCTCCCCCGTCACGCCGACGCCGCCCAGCCTCCGCCTCCCTCGCCGCTCCCCCGCCACCGCCACCGTCCGTGCCCGCGCCCGCATCCGCGCCCGGGTCACCCGCCTCCCAGCCCTGGCGCGGCTCGGGTGCCAGGATCTCCGCCACCCGGAGCCCGCGCGCCAGCGCCTGCTCCTCGGCGTACGCCTCGATCTGCTCGCCCGCCGCGCACCCCCCGGCGGGCAACCGCGCCCAAACGGTCTTCCGGCCCGTGCGGTACGTGATGCCCCAGGCCTCGGAGAGCGCGCCGACGAGCCGCAGGCCGCGCCCGTACTCGGGCATGTCGTGCGGTGTCTCCGGCTCGCCGCCGCGCGGGGCGCGTGAGGGGTGGTGGTCGCTGACCTCGATGACGAGCGCGGCCGTCTCTTTGTCGTCGGCGTCGCCGCCGTCGCCCCCGTCGTTTTCCAGCCGGCATTCCAGCTCGACGTCGGTGCCGGCGTGCACGACGGCGTTGGTGACGAGTTCGCTGACCACGAGCGTGGCGTCGTCGGCGAGGCGGTCGGTGAGGTGCTCGGTGCCGGGCAGGCCGAGCCGGGTCCAGTCGGCGAGCGCCGAGCGCACAAGGGCGCGTGCGGTGCCCGGGGCGAGCGAGCTGCCGGACAGGGTCGCGCGCGCCCGCGCGCGCTCCTGTGCGGGCGCCTCGGATATGGCTGCGGGCGCCGCGCAGGCCGGCGCGCACGCGTCGGGCGTGAACGTCTCGGCAGTCGGTGCGGGCTCCTCGGAAACGGGCTCGTCCTCACCGGACGCAGGCGTCTCCGAAGCGTGTGCAGGCGCCTGCGAGGCACGGGAGGCGGTCTCCCGTTGCGTCGGAATGGCCCCCATGGACAGCTCCCCGGGCAGTTCGTACGAATACGCCACAGTCGATGCCGACAGAGTGACAGACTGACCACGCCCATAAGCGCCGAGTTACCGAAGTGGGCCGCCATGAGTGAGAACAGTGCTACTCCTGTGGTCGAAGATGGGTACGAAGACGGTCAGATTCGTACATCCGATCTGCGTCCACTGCTCGCCGCGATGACCGCCGCACGTGACGGCGACTTCACCAAGGTGCCGGAATCCGGCCACGGGATGGTGGCCGAACTCACCGCGGTCTTCAACCAGATCATGGACCGCAGCATCCACTTCACCACCGAGACACGGCGTGTGAGGCGGGAACTGGTGCGGCACGGCCGGCTCGACGAGCGCCTCTCGGCCAGCCCGGGCCAGGGTCTGTGGACGTCCCGCGTCAACGACGTGAACCAGCTGCTCGACGCCCTGGTCGCCCCGGCGGCGAACGCCACACGGGTGCTGGACGCGGTGGCCGGCGGCGATCTGACCCAGCGGGTCGATCTGCACGACGGGACCCGGCAGTTACGCGGCGACCTGCGTCGTCTCGGCCGGGCCGTGAACACGATGGTGGATCAGCTGTCCCTGTTCACGGGCGAGGTGACGCGGGTCGCGCGCGAGGTCGGCACCGAGGGTCGGCTCGGCGGCCGGGCCAATGTGCGGGGCCTGTCAGGCAGTTGGCGGGATGTGACCGAGGCCGTCAACACCATGGCGTCCCGGCTGACGGCCCAGGTGCGGGACATCGCGGCGGTGACGACGGCGGTGGCGCGGGGCGATCTGACCCGCACGGTCACGGTGGAGGCGACCGGCGAGCTGCTGGAGCTGAAGCTGACCGTGAACACTATGGTCGACCAGCTCTCCGCCTTCGCCGACGAGGTCACGCGGGTCGCCCGCGAGGTCGGCACCGAGGGCCAGTTGGGCGGCCGGGCGCAGGTGCGGGGCGTGTCGGGGGTCTGGAAGGACCTCACCGACAACGTCAACTTCATGGCGTCGAACCTGACCTCCCAGGTCCGCAACATCGCCCAGGTGACGACGGCCGTGGCCAACGGCGATCTGTCGCAGAAGATCACGGTCGCCGCGCAGGGCGAGATCCTGGAGCTCAAGTCGACCATCAACACGATGGTGGACCAGCTCTCCGCCTTCGCCGACGAGGTCACCCGCGTCGCCCGCGAGGTCGGCACCGAGGGCAACCTCGGCGGCCGGGCCCAGGTCCGGGGCGTCTCCGGCGTCTGGAAGGACCTCACCGACAACGTCAACTTCATGGCGCTGAACCTCACCTCCCAGGTCCGCAACATCGCCCAGGTCACCACCGCCGTCGCCAACGGCGACCTTTCGAAGAAGATCACGGTCGACGCCCGCGGCGAGATCCTGGAGCTGAAGGACACCGTCAACACGATGGTGGAGCAGCTGCGCGCCTTCGCCGACGAGGTGACCCGCGTGGCCCGCGAGGTCGGCACCGACGGCCGGCTCGGCGGCCGGGCCCAGGTGCTGGGCGTCTCCGGCGTCTGGCGGGACCTGACGGACAACGTCAACTACATGGCCGACAACCTCACCTCCCAGGTCCGCAACATCGCCCAGGTGGCGACGGCCGTGGCGCAGGGCGACCTGTCCCGGAAGATCGACGTGGACGCGCGCGGCGAGATCCTGGAGCTGAAGACCACGATCAACACGATGGTCGACACCCTGTCCTCCTTCGCCTCCGAGGTCACCCGTGTGGCCCGCGAGGTCGGCAGTGAGGGCCAACTGGGCGGCCAGGCCCGGGTCGAGGGCGTCTACGGCACCTGGAAGCGCCTGACGACGAACGTCAACGAGCTCGCGCTCAACCTCACCACCCAGGTCCGCGCCATCGCCGAGGTCGCCTCCGCGGTGGCCCAGGGCGACATGTCCCGCTCGATCACGGTCGAGACGCGCGGCGAGGTCGCCGAGCTGAAGGACAACATCAACCTGATGGTGGCCAACCTCCGCGAGACGACCCGCGCGAAGGACTGGCTGGAGTCCAATCTGGCCCGCCTGGCCGCCCTGATGCAGGGCCACCGCGACCTGATGGAGGTCGCCGACCTGATACTCCGTGAGCTGACCCCGCTGGTGAACGCCCAGTACGGCGCGTTCTACCTGGCCGACCCGGACGAGGACGGAGCGACGGTCCCCACCAAGGGGCTCGCCTTCATCGCGGGCTACGGCGCCGCCCAGGACGCGACCGTCGAGACGGGCGGCCTCCCCGTGCACGGCCTGGTCGCGCAGGCGGCCCGGGAGAAGAAGCGGATCCTGGTGGAGGGCGCCCCGCCCGACTACATCAAGATCAACAGCGGCCTCGGAGAGGCGGCCCCCACCACGATCGTCATCATCCCGATCCTCTTCGAGGACAAGCTCCTCGGAGTCATCGAGCTCGCCTCGTTCTCCCGCTTCTCCGATGTGCACCTGGCGTTCTTCGACCAGTTCGTGAACACCATCGGCGTCGCCATCAACACGATCATCGCCAACTCGCGCACGGAGTCCCTGCTCGGCGAGTCCCAGCGCCTCGCCATGCAGCTCCAGGAGCGCTCGGACGAACTCCAGAAGCAGCAGGGCGAGCTGCAGCGCTCCAACGCCGAACTGGAGGAGAAGGCCGCCCTGCTGGCCACGTCCTCCCAGTACAAGTCGGAGTTCCTGGCGAACATGTCGCATGAGCTGCGCACCCCGCTGAACTCCCTGCTGATCCTGGCCCGGCTGCTCTCCGACAACCCGGACGGCCGCCTCTCCGACCAGGAGGTGCAGTTCGCGACGACGATCCACCGCTCGGGCTCGGACCTGCTCCAGCTGATCAACGACATCCTGGACCTGTCGAAGATCGAGGCCGGCCGGATGGACGTGCGCCCCAAGCGGCTCCCGCTCATCAAACTGCTCGACTACGTCCACGCCACGTTCCGCCCCCTCACCATCGACCGGGGGCTCGCCTTCGAGGTGGCGGTCGGCGAGGACGTACCGCGCGAGATGTACTCGGACGAGCAGCGGCTCCAGCAGATCCTGCGCAATCTCCTGTCCAACGCGATCAAGTTCACCGCGTCGGGCAAGGTCGAGCTGCGGGTCGACCGGCTGGTGCAGGACGCCGAGCGCCACCATGTCCGGGACAACGACGACGTCATCGCCTTCGCCGTGTCCGACACGGGCATCGGCATCGCGCCGGAGAAACTCCCGGTGATCTTCGAGGCGTTCCAGCAGGCCGACGGCACCACCAACCGCAAGTACGGCGGCACCGGCCTCGGCCTGTCGATCAGCCGGGAGATCGCGGGCCTGCTCGGCGGGCGGATCGTCGCCGAGAGCGAGCCCGGCAAGGGTTCCAGGTTCACCCTGTACGTCCCGGTCGTCAGCCCCGGCCACACGGCGCCGGTCCCGGTCCCGGAGGAGCGCCCGGCCCTGCCCCTGCCGCTCCAGCCGGCGGCGGGACCGTACCCGGCCGCGCACGAGACGGACGACGCCTGGCCGGCGCCGACGAAGCTGGAGGCGTGGACGTCGGGCAGGCCCGGCCGGATCCTGGCCGGGCGCCGGGTGCTGATCGTCGACGACGACATCCGCAACGTGTTCGCCCTGACCCATGTCCTGGGCCGGGTCGGCATGACCGTGCTGTACGCGGAGAACGGCCGCGAGGGCATCGAGACCCTGGAGCGCAGCGCGGACGTCGAACTGGTCCTGATGGACATCATGATGCCGGAGATGGACGGCTACGAGACCATCTCCGCCATCCGCCGGGCACCCCGCTGGACGGGCCTGCCGATCGTGGCGCTGACCGCCAAGGCGATGCCGGGCGACCGGGAGAAGTCCATCGCCCGCGGCGCCAACGACTACGTGCCCAAGCCGGTGGACATCGACCGGCTGCTGACGGTCGTGTGCGAACTGCTGGACCCGGAGGAAGCGCAGGAGGAGACCCAGCCGTCATGAGCACCGACCGCGCCGGAATCCTCCTGGTCGACGACATGGAGGACAACCTGACCGCCCTGGAGGCCGTCCTCGCCTCCCTCAACGAACCGCTGGTGCGCGCCCGTTCGGGCGAGGAGGCGATGAAGGCCCTGCTGCGGCAGCCGATCGCCCTGGTCCTGCTCGACATCCGCATGCCCGGCATGGACGGCTTCGAGACGGCCGCCCACATCAAACGCCTCGACCAGACCCGCGACGTCCCGATCATCTTCCTGACAGGAGCGGACGACGACTCGGGCTACGCCTTCCGCGGCTACGCGACAGGCGCCGCGGACTACCTGACCAAGCCCTTCGACCCATGGGTCCTACGGGCAAAGGTCAGCGTCTTCCTGGACCTCTACCGCAAAGGCAGAGAGGTGGAACGCCTGCGAAAGGAGATCCAGGACCTCAGACGCCGAGTGAATACGGGTGCTTAGGGGCGCGGGGAACTGCGCGACAAGCCACAACGGACCCGCACCCGCCGCGCAAGCCCCGCCACCCCCTACGCCTCGCGAGAGCCCTCGTACATCTCCTCGATCAGATGCTTGTACTCCCGCTCCACCACCGGCCGCTTCAGCTTCAGACTCGGCGTGATCTCCCCGTGCTCCACATCAAGATCCCGCGGCAGCAACCGGAACTTCTTGATGGTCTGCCACTTCTGAAGCCCCTCGTTGAGCTGCTTCACATACCCGTCGACCATCTCCACCGTCGCGGGCGCGGCCACGATCTCGGCGTACGACTTCCCCCCGAGCCCGTTCTCCTTCGCCCACTCCACGATGGCCAACTCGTCGAGCGCGATCAGCGCCGTGCAGAAGTTCCGGTCGGCCCCGTGCACCAGGATGTTGGACACGTACGGGCACACCGCCTTGAACTGCCCCTCGACCTCCGCCGGCGCGATGTACTTGCCGCCCGAGGTCTTGATGAGGTCCTTCTTGCGGTCGGTGATCCGCAGGTAACCGTCGGCCGACAGCTCCCCGATGTCCCCGGTGTGGAACCAGCCGTCCGACTCCAGCACCTCGGCCGTCTTCTCGGGCAGCCCGTGGTAGCCCTCCATGATGCCGGGGCCGCGCAGCAGGATCTCCCCGTCGTCGGCGATCCGCACCTCCGTGCCGGGCAGCGGCTTGCCGACCGTACCGGTGCGGTAGGCCTCGCCCGGATTCACGAACGAAGCCGCCGAGGACTCGGTGAGGCCGTAGCCCTCGAGGATGTGGATGCCGGCCCCGGAGAAGAAGTACCCGATCTCCGGCGCGAGGGCGGCCGACCCGGAGACGCAGGCCCGCAGGTTGCCGCCGAAGGCCTCACGGATCTTGGCGAACACCAGCGCGTCGGCGACCTTGTGCTTCGCGCCCAGCCCGAACGGCACCGACATGGTTCCGGTACGCCGGAAGTTGTCCTGCGCGACCTTGGCGTACTCGCGCGAGACCCCGGCCGCCCACTGGAAGATCTTGTACTTGGCCCCGCCGCCCGCACGGGCCTTGGCGGCGACGCCGTTGTACACCTTCTCGAAGATGCGCGGGACGGCCGCCATGTACGTCGGCTGCACGACCGGCAGGTTCTCGATGATCTTGTCGACGCGGCCGTCCACGGCGGTGACGTGCCCGACCTCGATCTGGCCGGAGGTGAGCACCTTGCCGAAGACATGCGCGAGGGGCAGCCACAGGTACTGCACGTCCTCGCTGCTGACCAGCCCGGTCGCGGCGATCGCCTTCGCCATGTACGACCAGTTGTCGTGCGGGAGGCGTACACCCTTGGGCCGGCCGGTGGTGCCGGAGGTGTAGATGAGGGTGGCCAGCTGGTCCTTGGTGATCGCGCCGACCCGCTCCTTGATCAGGTCGGGGTCCTTCTCCAGACGGGCCGCGCCGCGCTTCTCCAGCTCGTCGAGGGTGAGGATCCAGTCGGCGCTCTCCTCGGCCGCCAGACCGGCCGGGTCGACGACCACGACATGGGTCAGCTCGGGCAGCTCGGCGCGCTTCTCCTTCGCCTTGGCCAGCTGCTCCACGTTCTCCGCGATGAGCACCCGGCTCTCGGAGTCCGACAGGATGTAGGCGGACTCCTCGGCGTTGGTCTGCGGATACACCGTGGTGGTCGCGGCGCCGGCGCACATGATGCCGAGGTCGGCGAGGATCCACTCGATCCGGGTGCTGGACGCGAGCGCGACGCGCTGCTCGGCCCGCACGCCCAGCTCGATGAGTCCCGCCGCGATGGCGTAGACCCGCTCGGCGGCCTGCGCCCAGCTCAGCGACTTCCACTCGTCCGGTCCCTGGCCGGAGGACGATGGGACCGGATACCGATAGGCCTCTGCGTCCGGCGTGGCCGCCACGCGCTCCAGGAACAGGCCCGCCACCGACGGCGGACGGTTCTCGATCAGGGTCTGTGTGTCGCTCACGACATCCTCCGGGGCCCGCGTCAGGCGGCTGGCTCAGGTGCGGCTGGTTTTACTCGCGAGCCGTTGTTTAACTCGCGAGTAACTATCGAGCAGGGATCAGAGTAAAGGCCGACCGGTCCCCGCGTAAGGGCCCGCGGCCTGTCTCTTCGTACAGACAGCTACCCCACGTACGCACATGGGCCCGCCGCGTTCTCACACGGCGGGCCCCTGTTCTACCCGGTTTGCGGTGTAACCCGCGGTAATTCCCGACTACTTCTTGCCCTTGCCCGACCCCGCGCTGTCATCACTGGACAGGACCGCGATGAAGGCCTCCTGCGGAACCTCTACGGAACCCACCATCTTCATCCGCTTCTTGCCCTCCTTCTGCTTCTCCAGCAGCTTCCGCTTACGGGAGATGTCACCGCCGTAGCACTTGGCGAGGACGTCCTTACGGATGGCGCGGATGGTCTCGCGGGCGATCACCCGGGAGCCGATGGCGGCCTGGACGGGCACCTCGAAGGCCTGGCGCGGGATGAGCTCGCGCAGCTTGGCGACGAGCCGTACGCCGTACGCGTACGCCTGGTCCTTGTGGGTGATCGCCGAGAAGGCGTCCACCTTGTCGCCGTGCAGCAGGATGTCGACCTTGACCAGGCTGGAGGTCTGCTCGCCGGTGGGCTCGTAGTCGAGCGAGGCGTACCCGCGGGTCTTGGACTTCAGCTGGTCGAAGAAGTCGAAGACGATCTCGGCGAGCGGCAGGGTGTAGCGGATCTCGACCCGGTCCTCGGAGAGGTAGTCCATGCCGAGCAGCGTGCCGCGCCGGGTCTGGCACAGTTCCATGATCGAGCCGATGAACTCGCTGGGCGCCAGGATGGTGGCCCGCACGACCGGCTCGTAGACCTCCGAGATCTTGCCCTCGGGGAACTCGCTCGGGTTGGTGACCGTGTGCTCGGTGCCGTCCTCCATCAGGACGCGGTAGACCACGTTCGGCGCGGTGGCGATCAGGTCGAGCCCGAATTCGCGCTCAAGCCGCTCGCGGATGACGTCCAGGTGCAGCAGGCCGAGGAAGCCGACGCGGAATCCGAAGCCGAGAGCGGCGGAGGTCTCCGGCTCGTAGACCAGCGCGGCGTCGTTGAGCTGGAGCTTGTCGAGCGCCTCGCGCAGATCGGGGTAGTCCGAGCCGTCCAGCGGATACAGCCCGGAGAAGACCATGGGCTTGGGGTCCTTGTAGCCGCCGAGCGGCTCCTCGGCCCCCTTCTGCTGGCTGGTGACGGTGTCACCGACCTTGGACTGGCGGACGTCCTTCACGCCGGTGATCAGGTAGCCCACCTCGCCGACGCCGAGACCGTCGGCCGCCTTCATCTCCGGCGAGTTCGTACCGATCTCCAGCAGCTCGTGCGTGGCGCCGGTGGACATCATCCGGATCCGCTCGCGCTTGTTGAGCTGGCCGTCGATGACACGGACGTACGTCACGACACCGCGGTAGGAGTCGTAGACGGAGTCGAAGATCATGGCGCGCGCGGGCGCGTCCTTGACCCCGACCGGCGCCGGGACCTCCTTGACGACCCGGTCGAGCAGCGCCTCGACGCCCATGCCCGTCTTGGCCGACACCTTGAGCACGTCGTCCGGGTCGCAGCCGATGAGGTTGGCCAGCTCCTCGGAGAACTTCTCGGGCTGCGCGGCCGGCAGGTCGATCTTGTTGAGGACGGGGATGATCTTGAGGTCGTTCTCCATCGCCAGGTAGAGGTTGGCGAGAGTCTGGGCCTCGATGCCCTGGGCGGCGTCGACCAGGAGGATGGTGCCCTCGCAGGCGGCGAGCGACCGCGAGACCTCGTAGGTGAAGTCGACGTGCCCCGGGGTGTCGATCATGTTGAGGATGTGCGTGTTGCCTGGCTCCTCGGTGGGAGCCCAGGGCAGACGCACCGCCTGGGACTTGATCGTGATGCCGCGCTCACGCTCGATGTCCATGCGGTCGAGGTACTGAGCGCGCATCTGCCGCTGTTCGACCACTCCGGTCAGCTGGAGCATCCGGTCGGCGAGCGTGGACTTGCCGTGGTCGATGTGCGCGATGATGCAGAAGTTGCGGATCAGAGCCGGGTCGGTACGGCTCGGTTCGGGCACATGGCTAGGGATCGCGGGCACGCAGGGTCCTGATTCTTGAGGCGTCCGCAGTGTCTGCGGTCTCGGGTCGGATCGATACGTAGCCTCCATGGTCCCACGGGTGGGGACCATGGGCGGGTTTGGGCCGTGGATGGGCCCGCTGGTACCGTGGGGGGCTGTGCCTCATGCCCTCTCAGCAGGAGGCGCTACCTCAAGAAATCACCGGCACGGGTCCCGCGCGGCCCTGTGCCAGAACCTGAAAAGGCTCATTCGTGGCGAACATCAAGTCCCAGATCAAGCGGATCAAGACCAACGAGAAGGCTCGGCAGCGCAACAAGGCCGTCAAGTCCTCCCTCAAGACCGTGATCCGCAAGGCCCGCGAGGCCGCTGCCGCGGGTGACGTCGAGAAGGCCACCGAGTACCAGCGCGTCGCCGCGCGTCAGCTCGACAAGGCCGTCTCGAAGGGCGTCATCCACAAGAACCAGGCTGCCAACAAGAAGTCGGCGCTGGCTCAGAAGGTCGCCGCGCTCAAGGGCTGACACTGATGTGACGCCGGAGGGAACCGAGCGGGCCCTCTCTCATCCGCTCCCTTCCGGCACCTCGGATCCGCGCGCGGCCTGCGTTCGCCACGCGGGCGCGGATCCAGCAGCTCGCACCGAAGGCCGGGTGCCTCTCCTGTTCCCCATGGGAGAGCACCCGGCCTTCGGCCCGTTCAGGACCAGAACGCGTTGTTCTTGTCGATGTCCTCGACGCATTCGTCGAGGACGGTGACCTTGTCGCCGACGATCCGGAAGATGATGCAGCCGGTGTCGTCGAGGCGCTTGCCCTGGCGCTCCGCGGTGAAGCGGTTCATCGCGACCACATGGCCCCGGCCGTCGACACAGATGCCGATCAGCTCGGAATCCATCGTCCCTTGGGTCTCCCTGCCGAGCCGCTCGTACATCTCGATGATCGCGTCCACCCCTTTGAAGTCGCCCGACAACGGGTGATCTCCCGGTACGTGGTGTGTGGCGTCCGACGCGATCATCCCGCGCAAGGCGTCCATGTCACCGCGCGAGAAGGCTTCGAATCCCTTGCGGACGAGTGCTGCGTGCGGGTGTTCAGCCATGGCCCTCGCCACCTCTCCGTCACTGGGCGACGTACGGCTGACACTCCCGATTCTCCCTCCGGCCGTCGCTCGCGGCACAGTGGAGGGATGAACGGTGACAACAGGGACGTACTGGCCCGGGTCCGCGTGGCGACCAGGCTTCCCGCCCAGGACCTGGACCGGGCGCGGCGCTTCTACGCCGAGAAGCTCGGCCTGGAGCCCGCCGACGAACGGCCCGGAGGGCTGCTCTACCGGTGCGGCGGCGGGGAGTTCGTGCTGTTCCGCTCGACGGGCGCCTCACCCGGCACCTTCACCCAGATGGCGTTGGAGGTCGACGACATCGACGCCGCCGTGGCGGAGCTGAAGCGGCGCGGGGTGGTGTTCGAGGAGGTCGATCTGCCCGGGTTCCGCACGCGGGACGGGATCGCCGAGATCGAGGGGAACTACCCGAGCAAGGGCGCCCGGGGCGAACGCGGCGCCTGGTTCCGCGACAGCGAGGGGAACATGGTGGGCATCGGCGAGCCCGTCCGCTGAGGAGCGCGGCCCCTACCCTCGTCCCCTGGATCTGGCCGCCCGGGCGATGGCGACCACCGCCTTCTCCAGGGCGTACGCCGGGTCGTCCCCGCCGCCCTTCACCCCCGCGTCCGCCTCGGCCACCGCCCGCAGCGCCACCGACACGCCGTCCGGGGTCCACCCGCGCATCTGCTGCCGGACCCGGTCGATCTTCCACGGCGGCATCCCCAGCTCGCGCGCGAGATCGGCCGGCCGGCCTCCGCGCGCCGAGGACAGCTTCCCGATCGCACGGACGCCCTGCGCAAGCGCGCTGGTGATCATCACCGGCGCCACCCCGGTCGCCAGCGACCAGCGCAACGCCTCCAGCGCCTCCGCCGCCCGCCCCTCGACCGCCCGGTCGGCGACCGTGAAGCTCGACGCCTCGGCCCGGCCCGTGTAGTACCGCCCGACGACCGCCTCGTCGATCGTCCCCTCGACATCCGCGACCAGCTGCGAGACCGCCGACGCCAGCTCCCGCAGATCGCTCCCGATCGCGTCGACGAGCGCCTGGCACGCCTCCGGTGTGGCGGACCTCCCCGTCCCCCGGAACTCGCCCCGCACGAACGCCAGCCGGTCCGCCGGCTTCGTCATCTTCGGACAGGCCACCTCGCGCGCCCCGGCCTTGCGCGCCGCGTCGAGCAGCCCCTTGCCCTTGGCCGCTCCGGCGTGCAGCAGCACCAGGGTGATCTCCTCGGCGGGCGCACCGAGATAGGCCTTCACGTCCTTGATCGTGTCGGCCGAGAGATCCTGCGCGTTGCGTACGACCACGACCTTGCGCTCCGCGAAGAGCGACGGACTGGTCAGCTCGGCGAGCGTGCCGGGCTGCAACTGGTCCGAAGTCAGGTCCCGTACGTCCGTGTCGGCGTCGGCGGCCTTCGCCGCGGCCACCACCTCCTGCACGGCACGGTCGAGCAGCAGCTCCTCCTGGCCCACGGCGAGCGTCACCGGGGCGAGAGGGTCGTCATTCGCAGTCTTCCTGGCCATCGCGACAAGCATCCCACGCGGCACTGACAACGGGTCCGGACGGACCGAGGTGTGCCCGGGGCCCTACGGCTCTTCCCGCCAGCCGTCCCACTCCCCGGCGAACCGGTCCAGGTCCCCGGCGTCCAGCCGTCCGCCCTCGTCCCTCAGGACGACCAGCCACTGCGCGTCCTCGGCGTCGTCCTCACCGGCCAGCGCGTCCCGCACCAGCTGCGGCTCCTCGGCGATCCCGAACCGCTCCCCGAGCGCCTCGACCACCTCTTCCGCGGCGTCGCGGTCGGGCAGCACCAGCACATGTCGCACATCACTCACGCCGGACATTGTCCGACACCGCGTCGCAGCACGATCCGCCGGATCCCGGCTCAGGCCTTGCGGACGACCTGCACATCGAGGTCGATCTTGATGCTCGGCCCGACCACCGCGATGCCCCGCGCCAGCATCGTCTGCCAGCTCACGGTGAAGTCGTCCCGGTGCAGCTCGGTCGTGGCCCGGCAGGCCGCCCGCAGCTCGCCCTCCATGCCGTTGCCCAGCCCCAGGTACTCCGTGTCCAGCGTGACCGTCCGTGTGACGCCGTGCAGCGACAGCGCGCCTGTGACGGCCCACCGGTTCGCGCCCTTGTGCACGAACCGGTCGCTGTAGAACTCCAGCGTCGGGAACTTCGCGACGTCCAGGAAGTCCGCCGACCGCAGATGGTCGTCACGCATCTTCACGTTGGTGTCGATGGACGCCGCGTCGATCACCACATGCATCGCCGACCGCTCCAGCGGGTCGGTGACCCTTATGACACCCGCGAACGACTTGAACTGCCCGTGGATCCGGGCCAGTCCGATGTGCCGCGCGGTGAAGGCGAGCGAGGAGTGCGCCGACTCGATCTCCCAGTCGCCGGGCTCGGGCAGCTCCGGCGGCCGAGCCACCTGCAGCGTCACGTCCCCGAGCGACGCGAGCGTGTTCTCGGCGACCTGCGTGGTCGCCCGGTACGGCGTGTACCCCTCCGCCGACACCGCGAGCCGGTACTCCCCCGCCGGCACCGTCGTCACGAACGACCCGAAGGGATCCGCGCCCCCACTGACCACCGAGCGCCCCATGGCGTCGGTGACCGCGAACTCGGCGTGTCTGACCGGCTCGTTGACCGGGTCGAGCACCCGGCAGCTCAGCACCCCCGCACTCGGCGGTGTCGGCACCGCCGCCAGCGGGCTCGTCCGGTGTACCCGGTTGGTTCGGCTTCCCAGCCAGCGGCCGATCATCTGGACACCTCGTGCGACTCGAAGTCAGCGGTTTGATCACTGTTCACCGAGGATGCATTCGACCACCGATGAGGCTTTCGAGGCAACACGCGACCACATCACGGGAATCCAGCACATGTGATGGGACTACGCACGAGTAGAACCGACTGGAACCATGTGAACCATGTGTGGACGGTGTGCACCTTCTGGACCGAATCAGCCCTCCCGGCCGGCCCGGACCAGCTCTCCCTGCCGGCCCGGATCAGCCCTCCCGGCCGGTGTCCCGGACCACCGGCACCGCATCGAGTTCGATCCCGAACCGGTCCCGGTACACCCCGAGCACCTCCTCGTCCGTCTCCAGCGCCCGCTCCTCCCGTGTCCCGTCGGCCGCCGTCACCGTGTACTTGCGTCCGCTGAGCGTGATCCTCCCTCCGTCCTCCGTGACCCGCGAGCAGACCAGCGACCGCGTGAAGTGCGACACCGGCGACGTGCTGTGCCACCACGCCCCGGCCACGAAGTCACCGAGCGCCCGCGGCCGCACCTCCAGGCGGTACTGCGGCCTGCCGTCACGGATCACCCGCAGGTCCGCCGCCTCCACGGTGGCGTGTCCGCCGCGCACCCCGGCCGCGTCCGGCCCCGCCTCCACGATCCGGAACGTGCCGCCCGGGTCTTCCTGCTCTCCCCGCTCGCCGAACGCCAGCGGAAGGTGGCTGTGCGCCCCGAACCCGACGTCGGCCAGCCAGTCGCCCCCGTCCACCGTCCGCACCCGCAGCGCGAGATGGTCGTACGGGATCCCGAGCCGCTCCTCGTCGCCGTACACCCGCCCGGCGAGCAGCGACACCTCATAGCCCAGCGCGGCGAGCAACGCCCCGAAGGATCCGTTGAGTTCGTAGCAGAACCCGCCCCGCCGGGCGCCCACCACCTTGTCCAGCAGCCGCTTCTCCTCCAGCACGATCTCCTCGCCGAGATGGATGGAGAGGTTCTCGAACGGCACCGTCCGCAGATGCCGCAGGTGCAGCTCGCGCAGCGCGTCGACGGTGGGCCACGCCGGGGGCTCGACCCCCAGGCGGCGGAGATAGGCATCAACCTGTGCTGAGTTCATACCCTCAGTCTCGCGCTACCCGCAGCTCTCCGCCCTCTCCTACGACCGCCAGTGCGCCGTCCCGGTCCGTCCGCAGCACCGTCGCACCCCCGGCGCGCAGCGCCGCCACCGTGCCGGGCGCCGGATGCCCGTAGGTGTTGTCCGCGCCGCAGCTGATGAGGGCCAGCCGCGGTGCCGCCCGGCGTATGAGCCCGGGATCCTGGTAGGCCGAGCCGTGATGAGCGACCTTCAGCACATCCACGCCGGCCAGCGCCTCGGCCGCCGGTGACCTGGCCAGCGCCCGCTGGGCCGGGGGTTCGAGGTCCCCGAGGAGCAACAGCCGCAGCCCCGCTGTCCGGACGAGCATGGCCACACTGGCGTCGTTCGGCCCCTCCGGCTCCGGGTGAGCCGGGAGCGCCTGCGGATGCGAGCCAGCCGGCGAGCCGGCTGACGGTGGTGGCGGGCTCGGTGGCGGCCACACGACCTGCCAGGACAACCCGCCCGCACGGCGCTGCTCCCCGGCGGCGGCGCTCGTCACGGGCACCCGCCGGGCCGCCGCCTGTCTCCGGACGAACGCGGCCTGGACCGCGGGCTCCTGGAAGCCCGTCGTCTCGATCGCGCCCACAGCCCGTCCGCGCAGCACACCGGGCAGTCCCGCCACATGATCGGCGTGGAAGTGGGTGAGCACGACCAGCGGGATCCTGGTGATGCCGAGTGCGCGCAGGCAGTGGTCGACGAGCTGCGGGTCGGGCCCCGCGTCCACCACCACGCCGGTGCCCTCGCCCGCCGCGAGCACCATGGCGTCGCCCTGCCCCACATCACACATGACCAGCCGCCAGCCCGGCGGCGGCCAGCCCGTGATCACCCGGGTCAGCGGCGGCGGCTGCACCACCGCCAGCGCCAGCAGCAGCCCGCAGACCCCGCACCACCACGGATGTCCGAGCAGCCGCCGCCCCACCAGCAGCACCACCAGGGTCACGGCCGCGAGCAGCGCCGCACCCGCCCAGCTGCCCGGCCAGTCCACGCCCGCGCCCGGCAGTGCCGACCCGGTCCGGGCGATTTCGGCGATCCACTCGGCGGGCCAATGCGCGCACCACGCCAGGGCCTTGGCCACGGGCATCGCCACCGGTGCCGTGGCCAGGGCCGCGAAGCCCAGCACGGTGGCGGGCGCGATCGCGATCTCCGCGAGCAGATTGCACGGCACCGCGACCAGGCTCACCCGCGCCGACAGCACGGTGACCACGGGTGCGCACAGAGCCTGCGCGGCGGCTGCGGCGGCCAGCGCCTCGGCGAGCCTGGGCGGCACCCCGCGCCGCCGCAGCCCGGCGCTCCACCGCGGCGCGAGCGTGAGCAGCGCCCCGGTGGCCACGACGGACAGCAGGAACCCGTAACTCCGCGCCAGCCACGGGTCGTACAGCACCAGCAGCAGGACCGCCGTCGCCAGCGCCGGGATCAGGGACCTCCGGCGGCCGGTCGCGAGGGCGAGCAGCGCGACGGCTCCGCAGGCCGCGGCCCGCACCACGCTCGGATCCGGTCTGCACACCACGACGAACCCGAGGGAGAGCGCGCCCCCGAGCACCGCCGTCCCGCGCAGGGAGATACCGAGGCGCGGCGCGATCCCCCGCCGTTCGACGTGCTGCGCCAGGCCCGGCGGTCCGAGCAGCAGGGCGAGGAGGATCGTGAAGTTGGCCCCGGACACGGCGAGTGTGTGCGTGAGGTCGGTCTCCTTGAAGGCCTCCTCCAGCTCCGGGGTGATGCGTGAGGTGTCTCCCACCACCAGCCCCGGCAACAGTGCCCGGGCATCCGCCGGCAGCCCGCTGGTCGCCTCCCTCAGCCCGGCTCGCAGCCGCCCGGCGAGCCGCTGAGCCCTCGAGGGCTCTCCCACCACCTGCGGTACGCCCTGGTCCCGCACCCTCAGCACGGCCGCGACCCGGTCACCGCCCGCCATCGCGGGCACCAGCCGCCCGCTGACCCGCAGCCGCGTCGACGGCAGCAGCCCGAGCCACGGCGACCGCACCCGCTCACCGGCCGCCGGCTGCGACTGCGGCCGCGGCCGCGGCTGCCCTCCCCAGGCACCCCGGCGGGCCGGCCTCACATCGACGATCATCAGCACC
This sequence comes from Streptomyces sp. NPDC055506, assembly GCF_053643595.1. Lineage (NCBI taxonomy): Bacteria > Bacillati > Actinomycetota > Actinomycetes > Kitasatosporales > Streptomycetaceae > Streptomyces > Streptomyces sp. NPDC055506. The sequence continues at coordinate 25,258 of NZ_JBSHKH010000087.1, forward strand.
GGTGTCCGCGTCACCGTCGTCGTGCCACCCGCCTCCTGGACCCGCAGCACCTCGGCATCGACCAGCACGGCGGTGGGAGCCACGTGATCGCCCCGGACCTTGGGGCGGGTCAGACGGGGGTCGGAGGTGAGCTCGACCTCGGCGGTCACCGTGGCGTACTCCCGCGCCAGGCCGGGCACGGGCCCCCGGCGCAGATCCGCCCCGTGCAGCCCGGCCGAGGCGGCGGCAGCGGCGACGCAGAGCAGCACGGCGGCAGCCGACGCGCGCGGCCAGGACGCCGTCCCGGATCTCCGGGCCAGCGGCAGCAGCCCGACCGCGAGCAGACAGCCGGCCACGATGCCCGCGGCCCACCCCGGCGATGCGCTCAGCACCAGCGCCGCCGTGCCCCAGGCCGCGAGGGCGGGTGGCACGAGCCGCAGGTCGGTGGGCCCTTCCTGGCGCGGCCGGGCCGTGCCGAGCCGCTGCCCGGACGAGGCGTGCACGGACGACCGGGCGGGCGCGGACGCGGCCCCGGGAGTGCCCCGGGGAGCGGCCTCGGGACTGCCCAAGGGAGCGCCCCCAGCGCCCCGAGGAGCGGCCTCGTCCCGCCGCACCGGCGAGTCAGGGGCCGTCCTCATGGCCGTACGAGATTCCGCAGGTCGGCGAAGCGGCGGTCGCCGATGCCGTTCACCTCGCGCAGTTCGTCCACGGAACGGAAACCGCCGTGCCGCGTGCGGTAGTCGATGATGTGCTGCGCCAGCACCGGGCCCACACCCGGCAGGGTGTCGAGCTGGTCGGCGGTGGCCGTGTTGAGGGAGACCGGAGCCGCCGGCATCGCGCCGCCCGCCGTCCCACCGGCCGGGCCTCCGGCAGCCGTGCCGCCCGCCCCGGTACCCGCCGCGGGGGCCGGTCCCCCGACGACCACCTGTTCGCCGTCCACGAGGAAGCGGGCACGGTTGAGACCGTCGGTATTCGTCCCTGGCTTCACACCGCCGGCCGCACGCAGGGCGTCCGCGACGCGCGAACCGCCCGGCAGCCGATGGATTCCGGGATCACGGACCTTGCCGCCGACGTCCACGACGATCTCGGGCTGCCCCGCGGCACCTGTCGACTTAGCCGCCCCCGCGGGCACGCCCGGTCCTCGGTCCTGCTCGGTCTGCCCGTCCTGGCCCCGCTCCCCGTACGGCGCCGCCGCTCGCACCACCTCGGGCGGCCGCACGGACTGGGTCCGGCCGGTCCAGAAATGCTGCACGGCGAAGACCGCGGCCACGACGAGCACCAGGCTCAGAGCGAGCACGCTCCGCCGCTCCAGCCCACACCGGGCCTGCAACCACAGCGGCATACGCTCCCGCAGCGCGAGCCCGGCCCGCTCCCGCCAGGCCCCTTCCGCGACGCGGCCGTCCCCGCTGTCCGACTCGACCGGGACGGCGTCGGGTTCCAGGCCTGGCTCCCAGCCTGGCTCCCAGCCTGGCTCCCCATCGGCTTCCCGCCGATCCCGCCCTTGGGGAGCGCGGTCCCCGTCAGCCGTCTCCACGACAGCCCAGGAAGGCCGCCCCCGAACCGGCGGCCCCTGCCCCGACTCCCGCCGCTCCCCGACCCGTTCAGCAGACCCGGCCCATGCGCCGTGTTCCCCGAACAGCGTCTCCGCCCGCCGCCGCAGTTCCTCCGCCGAGGCGTGCCGACGCCGGGCCCGGCCGCGCACTACGGGCGGGCGTCGACTGTGAACGACGGGAGGGCGTCGACTGTGGCGGACGCGGCCGTCGGACGTGGGTCCACGGCCCGGGCCGCTGGTCGCAGTCGTCGTACGTGAACGTGATCGAAGTGCCATGCGACGAGGATCGGCCACCTCGGCCCACCCGCGATGATCTTGGTCAATTCCCGGGGACAACCGCCCGGCTGTGGACAACTCCGCCACTCACACGGGTGACCGGAGCCCGTGCTCGAAGCCCCACAGCAACGTTCACCGCGGCGAAACCACAACTCCCAGCAGCCCGGGCCCCGTATGCGCCCCGATCACCGCCCCGACCTCGCTGACATGCAGATCGGCCAGCCCGGTCAGCCGCGTCCGCAACCGGTCGGCGAGGGCCGACGCCCGGTCCGGGGCGGCGAGATGGTGGACGGCGGCATCGACCTGCGCGCTGCCCGCCCGGTCGGCCGCGATCTCCTCGAGGCGGGCGATCGCCTTGGACGCGGTCCGCACCTTCTCCAGCGGTTCGATGCGGCCGTCGGCCAGTTGCAGCAGCGGCTTCACCGCGAGCGCCGAACCCAGCAGGGCCTGCGCGGCACCGATACGGCCGCCCCGGCGCAGGTAGTCGAGGGTGTCGACGTAGAAGTAGGCGGAGGTGCCCGCGGCCCTCTTCTCCGCGGCCGTGACGGCCTCGTCCACCGTGCCGCCCGACTCCGCGGCCTCCGCGGCGGAGAGCGCGCAGAACCCGAGCGCCATCGCGATCATGCCGGTGTCCACCACCCGCACGGGCACCGGCGCCTGCCGCGCGGCCACGACGGCCGCGTCGTAGGTGCCGGAGAGTTCGGCGGAGAGGTGGAGGGAGACGATGCCGGTGGCGCCGGACTCGGCGACCTTGCGGTACGTCTCCTCGAAGACGGCGGGGCTGGGCCGCGAGGTCGTCACGGGGCGCCGCTTCTGCAAAGCCTGGGCGAGAGCACGGGTCGAGATCTCGGTGCCCTCTTCGAGCGCCCGGTCACCGAGGACCACCGTCAGGGGTACCGCTGTGATGCCGTGGCGCTCCATCGTCCGGGCCGGCAGGTAGGCCGTTGAATCGGTGACGATCGCGACATGGCGGGACATGAGCTGGAGGTTACCTGCCGTAGTGCCCGTGCGGCAGCCCGGCCCCGGTGCCCCGTGGCGCGAGTGGCCGGATCAAGTGGTGCTCTCGGGGCGGGCCTTCTTCTGCCAGGGGTAGGTGGGGCGCGGTCCCGGCGGGGTGATGGCGGGCCGAGCCGGCTCCTGCTCAGGGCTCGGCTGCGGGGCTTCCGGCCAGGTCTGCCCGGCTGCCGTGGCGTCGGCGGCGGGCGCTTCGGGCCAGGGCCGCGAGGTGGGCTCGGACTCCGGCGCCGTCCAGTGCCGCAGCGCCCCGGCCTCCACGTCGATCTGGGCGCTGAGCGTGTCCAGGTCGTCTTCGGCGAAGCGGCGGGCCCGGTCGCGTGCCGCCCAGCGCAGGGCGTCCGCGGACTGGGTGATGCGCTCGGTGCGCTCGCGCAGCTCGGGCAGCCGCTGGGTCAGCGCGCCGCGGTCCGGCTCGGCCTCCAGGCGCTTCAGCTCGTCGTCCAGCTCATGGCCGTGCGCGCTGAGCCGTTCGAAGAGGCCGAGGGACTCCTTCAGGGAGACGTCCTCGGCGACGGCCGCGTGCAGCGCGTCCTGGGTGGCGCGCATCGAGGTGCGCAGGCTCAGCCGAAGCTGGGCGAGTTCACCGGCGGCGCCGGGCTGGGCGAAGGACTTGACCCGCAGGGTGTGGTCCTCGACGGTGCGGCGGGCCTGGGTGAGGCCGCGGTCCACACCGCGCTTGGCCGCACCGACCACCTTCACCGTCGCGTAGACGCCGAGCCCGAGAAAGAGCACGAAGAGCAGGGCGAACACTGCGATCACTGCTTCCACCGGCTCCTCCTCCAGACATCGCGGCACACCTCACGCCGCTCTTCAACGGTAAACGCAACAGGCAGGTCCGGAGTTCCGGAAGAACCCCGAACCTGCCCGTAGAGGACCATCGGACGACCACTAGGGGAGCACCCTGATGGAGACCGGTCAGACCCCGCGCCTACGCCGGGACGATGTTCACCAGCTTCGGTGCCCGCACGATCACCTTCCGGATCCCGGCCCCGCCCAGCGCGGCGACGACCTTCTCGTCCGCCAGGGCGACCTTCTCCAGCTCGTCGTCGGAGATGGCCGGCGAGACCTCCAGCCGCGCCTTGACCTTGCCCTTGATCTGCACGACGCACGTCACGGTCTCGTCGACCACGTACTCCGGGTCGGCCACCGGGAAGTCGTGGTGCACCACCGAGTCCGTGTGCCCCAGCCTGCGCCACAGCTCCTCGGCGACGTGCGGGGCCAGCGGGGCGATCATCAGCACCAGGGCCTCGGCGACCGGACGCGAGACCGCACCGCCCGCCTTGGTCAGGTGGTTGTTCAGCTCGGTGACCTTGGCGATGGCGGTGTTGAACCGCATGCCCTCCAGGTCACCGCGCACCCCGTCGATCGCCTTGTGCAGGGCGCGCAGCGTCTCGACGTCCGGCTCGGCGTCGACGACGGTCACCTCGCCGGTCGCCTCGTCGACGATGTTGCGCCACAGCCGCTGCAGCAGCCGGAACTGGCCGACCACCGCGCGGGTGTCCCACGGCCGGGAGACGTCCAGCGGGCCCATCGCCATCTCGTACAGGCGCAGCGTGTCGGCTCCGTACTCGGCGCAGATCTCGTCCGGAGTGACGGCGTTCTTCAGGGACTTGCCCATCTTGCCCAGCAGCCGGGAGACCTTCTCGCCCTGGTAGTAGTAGGCGCCGTCGCGCTCCTCCACCTCGGCGGCCGGTACCGCGATGCCCCGGCTGTCGCGGTAGACGTAGGCCTGGATCATGCCCTGGTTGAACAGCTTGTGGAACGGCTCGGCCGAGGAGACGTGCCCCAGGTCGTACAGCACCTTGGACCAGAAGCGGGCGTACAGCAGGTGCAGTACGGCGTGCTCGGCGCCGCCGACGTACAGGTCGACACCGCCGTGCGGCTGACCCTCGCGCGGGCCCATCCAGTACTGCTCGATCTCGGGGTCGACCAGCTTCTCGCTGTTGTGCGGGTCCAGGTAGCGCAGTTCGTACCAGCAGGAACCGGCCCAGTTGGGCATGGTGTTGGTCTCGCGGCGGAACTTGCGCGGGCCGCGGCCGTCGCCCAGGTCCAGCGTGACGTTGACCCAGTCCTCGTTGCGGGACAGCGGCGTCTCGGGCTGGGTGTCGGCGTCGTCCGCGTCGAAGGTGCGCGGCGAGTAGTCCTCGACCTCGGGCAGTTCCAGGGGCAGCATCGACTCGGGCAGCGCGTGGGCGATGCCGTCCTCGTCGTAGACGATCGGGAAGGGCTCGCCCCAGTAGCGCTGGCGGCTGAACAGCCAGTCGCGCAGCCGGAAGTTGACGGTGCCCTCGCCGACGCCGGACCGCTCCAGCCACTCGGTGATGCGCGCCTTGGCCTCGGCGACGCCCAGGCCGTCCAGGGAGACATCGGCGCCCGTCGAGTTCACGATCTTCGCGTCGTACGACACGAAGGCTTCGTCCCACGTGGCGGGGTCGGTGCCGCGGCCGTCGGTCGGCTCGACCACGCAGCGGATCGGCAGCTCGAAGGCGCGCGCGAACTCGAAGTCGCGTGAGTCGTGGCCGGGGACGGCCATGATCGCGCCGGTGCCGTAGCCCATCAGCACGTAGTCGGCGATGAAGACCGGGACCTGCTCGCCGTTGACCGGGTTGGTGGCGTACGCGCCGATGAAGACGCCGGTCTTGTCCTTGGCCTCGGCCTGCCGCTCCACGTCGGACTTCGAGGCGGCCTGCGCGCGGTAGGCGCTGACGGCCTCGCCGGGGGTCGCGTGGCCGCCGGTCCACACCTCGTGGGTGCCCTCCGGCCAGGCGGCCGGGGTGAACTTCTCGACCAGCGGGTGCTCGGGGGCCAGCACCATGTAGGTGGCGCCGAACAGGGTGTCTTGGCGGGTGGTGAAGACGGTGATGCGCTCGCCCTCGATCGGGAAGTCGACGCGGGCGCCCTCGGAGCGGCCGATCCAGTTGCGCTGCTGCAGCTTGATGGCCTCGGGCCAGTCCAGCTCCTCCAGGTCCTCCAGCAGCCGGTCGGCGTAGGCGGTGATGCGCATGTTCCACTGGCGCAGCTTGGCCTTGAAGACCGGGAAGTTGCCGCGCTCGGAGCGGCCCTCGGCGGTGACCTCCTCGTTGGCCAGCACGGTGCCCAGACCGGGGCACCAGTTGACCGGCGCGTCGGAGGCGTAGGCCAGCCGGAACTCGCCCAGGACGTCGGCCTGCTCGGCGGCGCTCAGCTCGCTCCAGGCGCGCGTGTGTCCCGGAACGGGCCGCTCACCGGAGGCGAACAGCTCGATCAGCTCGGCGATCGGGCGGGCCCGCCTGGCGTCGTGGTCGTACCAGGAGTTGAAGATCTGCAGGAAGATCCACTGGGTCCACTTGTAGTAGTCCGGGTCGATCGTGGCGAACGACCGGCGCTTGTCGTGGCCCAGGCCCAGCCGGCGCAGCTGGGACTTCATGTTCTCCATGTTGGCTTCGGTGGACACGCGCGGGTGCGTGCCGGTCTGCACCGCGTACTGCTCGGCGGGCAGGCCGAAGGCGTCGAAGCCCAGGGTGTGCAGGACGTTGTGGCCGGTCATCCGCTGGAAGCGGGCGAACACGTCCGTGGCGATGTAGCCCAGGGGGTGGCCGACGTGCAGGCCCGCGCCGGAGGGGTACGGGAACATGTCCATGATGAACTTCTTGGGCTTGGCGACGGTCTCCGGATCGCCCGCCAGGTCACCCTTCGGGTTGGGCGCGCCGTAGGTGTTGTCGGCGTCCCAGAAGTCCTGCCAGCGTGCCTCGATGTCGGCTGCCATGGCGGCCGTGTAGCGGTGCGGCGCCGCCACCTCGGCGGCGGCAGCGGGGTTCGTCTCGCTCATGATCCTCAAAGCTCCATCGATCGTCTCTGCCTGCGGCTGTGGGTTCGAGAAACGAAAAATCCCCTCGCACAGGAGGGGACGCCGCGCCGATTCCGGCCACTCGACTCGTCCGGTGGCCGGGACTGATCAGCGCGGCCCGCTAAGCAGAAGGCGTACGGCACGCATGGCGTTAGGGTACCGCAGGCCCCCAGCGCGCCGCGACGCGCTTCCGGGGGGCCGCTCGGTGCCCGAAAAGCTGAACCAGGGTCAAAGGTTACTTCGCGTAATAGTCACTAAGGGACATCACAACATCCATATTGTCCTTTGATAACAACGCAATAACTCAAACCTCGTACCCATCGGTATGGCTCCGCTTAGAGTGCGGCAGCGGGACCGCTTTCCCGAACCGCTCGGAGTTGCCCCCATGAACCCTCATCGCAGTAACCCCTCGCTACCCCCGGCCGCCGGGATGTGGGGAGGCAGGCCGTGAACCCCAATGACTCCACGGTGGACGACTCGTTCGCCGAGTTCCTCAACTTCGGCGCCGGCGTGCTGTCCCTCGTATGCCTCTCCTGCTCGGTGATCTGGGGACTCGTCGCCCAGGACCGGATCCTGCTCGACACACGCAGGCGCATCCTGGCGCAGGCCGTGCACCGGACCACGGCGGTCGCCTCGATCGTCTTCCTCCTGGTCCACATCGGGGTGAAGCTGGCGCTGGAGCACACCTCGTGGGTCGCCGCGGTGATCCCCTTCGGGCTGCTCCTGACCGGTGAGGAGGCCGTCACGGGCAGGGCGTTCCTCATCGGCCTCGGCACCCTGGCCAGCATGCTCATGATCTTCGTGGGCGTCACCGGCGTACTGCGCAACCGCTTCGCCTCCCCCGCACCCGTCGCCGCCCGCTGGCGGGCCATGCACATGCTGGCCTACCCGGCCTGGTGCGCCGCCCTCGTCCACGGGCTCTACGCGGGTCGCGCGGCCAAACCGATCTTCGTCATCCTGTACGGCCTGTCCCTGGTCGGAGTGGCCGCCGCCCTCGCCCTGCGCGCCGCCCCGCGCCCGGTCAAGCGCAAGATCGCCGACAAGTTCGTCGCCCTCCTGGGCCCCGGGGAGTCCTCGGCTCGCAGGGATCTGGAGGAGAGCCGGGCCCGGGCGACCGGCGGCTCCGCGCTGCCGGGCTACGAAAGCCGCGACGCGCCCCGGGGAGCCACCGCGTCCCCGTCGGGCCCGCTGTACGAGAAGGCGGAACGCCCCGCGGCCAAGGAACCCGCCAACGGATTCGCGGCCGCCTACCGGGCCGTCTCCGGCCCTCCGCCGGGCCAGCAACCCTTCGCGCCGGGCCCGAGCACCCGCACGGAACTGCCGCTGGACATGCAGCCGACCGCGAGCATGCCGCTCGTGGACGGCCCCTCCAGCACCTCCGGCAACTGGCCGATCCCGTCCCCGCCCCCGGTCGGCGAGGCCCCGCCGTCGGCCTACGACCCCCTCCAGGACACGGGCTTCAACATCCCGCCCTACGACCCCCTGCAGGACACCGGACAGAACATCCCGGCCTATGGCAATCCAGGCGCCGCCGGCTATGGATCGAGTGACGTGTACGACACGGGTGAGTCGAACGCCGCCTTCGACACGTACTACCCGAACGACACGTACAACAGCGGTCCCGCCACTGAAACACTGCCCGGTGCGTCCTATGACTTCGACGCACCGGGATCGGGCGAACCTTGGAACACGCCTTCCGGAGGCTTTAAGTGAACGAGGCTCTGCCCGACGTACCCGAAGTCCGCGTCGTCGGACTTCCTCAGCTCACGTCGGGCTTCGACCTTGTCGATCGGCTCGATCTGCCCATGCATCTGAAGGTGCACGGGCCGCTCGAGCCGATGGGCGGCGAACAGCTCGCGCAACTCGCCGAACGCATCAACCTGAAGGGCCGCGGCGGCGCGGGCTTCCCCTTCCACAAAAAGCTGCGCTCGGTCGCCGAGTCGGCGATCAAGCGCGGCATCCGGCCGGTCGTCGTCGTGAACGGAAGCGAGGACGAGCCGGCCTGCCGCAAGGACACGGTGCTGATCAACCGTGCCCCGCACCTGATCCTGGACGGCGCGCTGCTGTGCGCCGAGGCTCTGGGTGCCCGCACGCTCGTGGTGGGGGTCACCCGTGAGTCGACACAGCGCTCCATGGAGGCGGCGCTCGCCGAACGCGGCCTCAACAACGGCCGCCGGTCGGCACTGCGCGCGCGTGTGCAGCGCAATCCGGTCCGTATGGTCACCGGTGCCGCCGCGTCGCTGATCCGTTCGATCGACGGCGGCCCCGCCGTCCCTCCGGGCCGCAAGGTCAGCGCCTCGCAGAACGGCGTCGGCGGCGCCCCCACGCTGCTGTCCAACGCCGAGACCTTCGCCCAGCTGGCCATCGCGGCCCGCATCGGCCCGGAGCGCTACGGCAACACCGGCCTGTACGACGAGCCGGGCACCGTCATGCTCACGGTCTCCGGGGCGGTGGCACGCCCCATGGTGATCGAGGTCCCGACGGGCGTCCCGCTGCGCTACGTCCTGCAGCTCGCCGGCGCACCGCCGGTGCCGCAGGGCGTGCTCACCGGCGGCTACCACGGCAAGTGGATCGACGCGGCGACGGTCAACGAGGCGATCGTCTCCCGCAACTCGCTGGACGCGGTGGGCGGCGCGCTCGGCGCCGGAGCGATCCTGCCGATCACTCAGGACACCTGCCCGCTGGGCGAGTCGCTGCGGGTCGCCCAGTGGCTGGCCGAGGAGAGCGCGGGCCAGTGCGGCCCCTGCTACCTGGGCCTGCCGGCCGCCGCGCGCGGCCTGGAGGACATCCTCAACGGCGGCGGACCGGCCGCCCTGGAGGCGGTCAAGCAGGTCGCCAAGAACGTGAAGCGGCGCGGCGCGTGCTCGCACCCGGACGGCTCCGCGATGTTCCTGGAGTCGACCATCAAGGCGTTCACGGACGACCTGGCCGCCCATGTCCTCGGCAACGGCTGCGGCAGGCCCGTGGAGGGCGTGCTGCCGCTCTTCGAGGGCGGCAGGGCCCCGACGGGCATCCCGGGCGGCGGCGAGTCCGAGGAGAACGGCCCCAGCCGCCAGAAGATCTACGTCGACTGGACGCTGTGCCGGGGCCACGGTCTGTGCGCGGACATCCTCCCCGAGGTGTTCCAGCTCGGCGCCGACGGCTTCCCCACCGTGGCGCAGGCCCAGGTGCCGCGGTACGCCGAGGCCAAGGCTCTACGCGCGGTGCGCCGCTGCCCGGCACTGGCCCTGCGCCTGGAGGAGGACACGCGCTCCCAGGGCGCGCCGTCGTCCCGCAACCTCCCGGTCCTCTCCCAGGGCCGCGGACGGCGCGCTCTCGGCCGCTGAGCAGACGTGCGGCGGGCTCCCCTCCGGGGGAGCCC
>NZ_JBSHKH010000088.1:0-35162 GCF_053643595.1 Streptomyces sp. NPDC055506
GACCCGCCGTCAGCACCAGAAACCCTGGCGTCACCGGTGCGAGGTGAACTCCACGACCTGCTGGTAGGTCGGCCGGTTCTGCCAGCTGATCTTGCCGTGCTTAATGCCGCCCAGGGTGCGGTGGATGACCGAGTCGGCGCACCACTGGTCGCCCGCCGAGCACTGGTCGTCGCCGGGGTAGACCTGGGCGGCGGTCTTGCCGGCCGCCTCCTTCAATGTGCTGATCAGCGTGTCACGGCAGGCACCGAGGCTGCCGTCGCCGCAGTACTTCCTGGCGAGCGGACCCCGCACCTGCTCGCCGAGCACCCCCCGGATGTCCTTGTCGACATAGCTCCACCAGCCGTACTGGAAGGAGCTTCCGGCGTGCGATCCGGTCGGGCCGTGGGCGGCCGACGGGGACTCGTCGACGGGCAGGTTCGCGGTCATGGCGGCGTAGAGCTCACTGCCGAGGCCCGGTTCGAACTCTGCCTTGACCAGCAGCGGCCACCAGGCGTCCAGGATGCGGATCGCCTCGGCGTCGGCGTACTTCTTGGAGCCGGCCGAGGTCTCCGTGCGCTTGCCGCCGGCCGCGACCCAGGCCTGGAGCTTGCTCACGGCGGCGGCCGCGGCGGGGTCTGTGACCGGTGAACTGTTGACGACCTTCAGCAGCTTCGGCAGGACGTCCTCCGCCCTCAGGTCGGCCGTTGCCGCGTCGGCCATGGCCTTGACCAGCGCGGCCCGGGTCACACCGCCCTGCCGGACCAGCTTCTTCACCCGGTCCTCCAGGAGGTTGCCGCGGTGCACGGAGCCGTTGCCCCAGGGAGCCGTCGTGTAGTCCTTGGCCTGCTTGTTGTTCCAGGAGATGTAGTAGTCCTGGTCGATCGAGTTGGGGTGGGCGGAGGGCGGGGTGTAGTCGGCCGTGTTGGTCGCCGGGTCCCAGCCCCGCCACTCGTACGCCGGCCGCGCCCACGCCGGGAACTCGGCGTCGACGCCGTTCGCGCGCACCGGGTTGTCGCCGCTGTTGTAGTACGCGGTGTGCTCGGAGTCGGCGTAGAACCAGTTGAAGGTGTAGTTGATGTGCTGCACCGCCTTCTGGAAGGACTCCGGGCCCTTGACGTAGTCGGGGTCGTTCAGCATCTGGAAGCCGATGATGGAGTCGGCCTCGTGCAGGAACGACGAGCGCAGCGAGGTGTAGGCGACCTTCTTGCCGCCGACCGTCGCGCGGTACTCGACGGGGCCGTACTTCGTGCGCCAGACGCGCATCGTGTAGGAGCCGGCCGCGGTGCCGTCGGCCGTGGTCGGCTTCCAGGCGTTCTTCTGCTCGACCTTCTCCATCGGCGTGCAGGTGCCGCGGTACAGGTAGTGGTAGTCGTCCTGGCACAGTTCGACGGCGTAGGTGTCGATGATGTCCTGGCCGGAGGTCGTGGCGCTCCACGCGTAGTCCTGGCCCCGGCCGAGTTCGACGTACATGCTCAGGCCCGCGAAGGAGGCGCCGCGGGCGCTGATGCCCGGGCCCTGGATCTCCTGGAGCAGCAGCAGTTGGGGGGCGAAGTAGCCGGTCTGCGGCCCGAACACGGCGACGGGGTGGCCGCTGGCCGTGTGCTCGCCGCCGACCACGAGGGCGTTGGACATGCCGCGCTTGGCGGACGACAGGGCCGTCCTGGCCGCCTCGCCGGACGCGCCGGTGGCACTGGGGGTCGTGGCGCTGCCGGTGCGGTCGTGGACGAGCGGCTCGGGCTCCACGGAACCGGCGTCGGGCAGGGCGGTGCCCTGCGGGGCGTCGGGCTTGGTCGCGTACGGGAAGCTGCCGTCGTGGACGGTGAGGACGGCCTCCGGGTCGTTGCGCTCGCGGAAGGACTCCCACACCTTGGTGCCCTCCGCCACGCCGTACTTCTCCTGGGCGGCGAGCAGCGAGAGCGCGTTGTTGACCTCGCCGCCCCCGCCGGAACCGAACAGCGCGCCGATGACCGAGCCCAGTGCGACGAGGTCGGTGATCTTGAAGTGCTCGATCTTCCCGGCGTTGGTGACGGAGTCCTTGTGCCCGGTGAGGACGTACTCGCCCGGGAAGTAGCGGCCACTGTCCGAGGCGTCGATGTAGGAGTTGATGCCGTCGAGATAGGCCGTGGCGTCGGCGAGGGCCTGCTTGCCGCGCTCGCCGTTGGTGGCGACGGCGTTGTCGATCTGCGCCTGGAGATCGGCCTCGGTGTACGGGGCGTGCCGCCAGAACTGCTGTTCCAGGCCCTGGTTGGAGGGCGCGCCGCCGGCGAAGGAGGTCAGCTGACCGCGCCCGACGTGCCGGAAGACGTCCATCAGCCACAGCCGGTCCTGGGCGGCCGCGTAGCCGGCCCCGAACTCGGTGCCGTACCGAGTGGTGCCGGTGATGTGCGGCACACCCGTCTTCTTGTCACGGACGATCGTCACGTCGCCGCGCCCGGCCGGCTTGACCGTGGAGGCGACCTGGTCCGCCGGGACCCCGAAGGACGCGTCGTTGAAGAAGTTGTTGATCTTGTCGTTGGTGAGGCCGGTGTAGCCCTTGGCGAGATTCGCGTAGGGCCCGAGCTGGTCCTCGGCGTGCTCGGGCTGGGTGCCGAAGGCCTGGTTGAGCAGGATCTGGGCGAGGGTGGCGTTGCCGTTCTGGCCGGGCGGGAGAATGTCCGAACACTGGTTGCCGCAGTGGTCGTTCACCGCGGCCGCGGCCTGCGCTGTCGGTGTTTCCGCGGCGGCGGCCGGGGCGAGCGGCGACAAAAGACCTGCGATCAGGGTGCATACGGAAGCGGTCTTCAGGAACCCGGGGAATCCCCGGGGAGTTCTCATTCTGCCGAGAACGGTGCGTGGGGTACGCCGTGGCATGGGGGCTCCTCCCGAGGGGGTGGCCGGATGTTACCGCCGGTAGCCCCGCGTTTGAAGATGAACAAGCGTCACTTCTTGGAGTCAGCACAACAGGCACACGGACCACGGCAGTCGACTCGCGAGCCTCTTAGGACGGCTTATGGAGGGCATTTGAAATCGGATGGAGCCGATTCGCTTGTCGATACGTCTATTCGGCGACGTCCGTACGACGACGCCGAAGTGACCGGATTACAGGTGCAGGTGTGACGGAGGTGCAGGACGATGGCCGGTTTCCGGAGTCTGGCGAGACAGGTCCGCGATCCGCGGTGCGATCTGGCCTTGCGACGCTATTCGCTGCGCAAGTGCCTTGAGAGGTTCGCCCCTTACGGGCACAGGGCGACCTGGGACCATTTGTGCGCCCGGGCGGGATTCGGTCCCGAGGACCGGTCCCCCGATCCAGTGCGGCTCGTGGCCGCACTGGACGAACTGGAGGAGGCGCGGGCGGTCTGGCTGGCCTACGAGGTCGAGTTCGCCGAGCGCCGCAAGAAGGAGAAGCACGACGGACTGCGCCGGCCGGGCAGCGTGGACGACTGGCACCGGCTGACCTGGGGCGGTTTCGGCGTGGCGTGGTGCGACGATCCGGCGGTCCATCCCCGTGAACCGCTGGCCGAGGTGCTGCGCCGGCTGATCGCCGCGCTGGAGCGCGAGCCGGGCTCGGCGTGCCCGGTGTGCGGCGGGGAGCAACTCGCCTGGAAGTACGACCTGGACCACGAACCATCGGCGGGTCCGGTCTGCACGGACTGCGGAATCCTGGTACCGCGCCCCGTGCTCACGCCTGAGTCCCTGGCGTACGCCAGGCGGGCGCGGCCACTGTTGATGTCGGCTTGACGAACGCGGGTGCGCGGGGGGTGCGCCGGGGATGCCGCACCCCCACTGTCGCCGCCGGGGGCGGCTGTCAGTGGTGACTGGCACCATCGGGACATGGTGCAGGTGTGTCTGAACGGGACGCGGGGAGCAGCCGACGGTGCGGCGGTGCCGCTGTCGCCCGAGGCGATGGCCGAGTCCGCGGCGGAGGCCGTCGCGGCCGGGGCCACGGACATCCATGTCCATCCCAAGACGCCGTGCGGGCGGGACACGCTGTCGCCGCGCGTGCTCGCGGTGACGCTGGAGGCGATCCGGGCGCGGGTGCCGGTGTCGGTGCCGGTCGGTGTGACGACGGGGGCGTGGGCGGAGCCGGACGCCGCCGCGAGGCTGGACCGGGTCCGGGGCTGGACCGTGCTGCCGGATCACGCGTCGGTCAACTGGCATGAGCCGGGGGCCGAGGAGGTGGCCGCCGCGCTGCTCGATCTCGGGGTGGGGGTGGAGGCCGGGATCTGGTCGGGGACGGATGGGGCGGAGCGGTTTGCAGCCTCCCGGCTCGGGCCGAAGGTGTTGCGGGTCTTGGCGGAGGTGACGGACACGGACCCTGAGGGTGCCGTGTCAGCAGCGCGGGTGTTGCTGTCCGACATCGGATCCGCCCATGGCCGTCCTGTGTTGTTGCACGGGGAGGACGGGGGTGCGTGGCCGGTGCTGCGGCTCGCGGGGCGGTTGGGGGTGGCCACGCGGGTCGGGCTGGAGGATGTGCTGGTGCTGCCGGATGGGAGGCGGGCCGGGTCCAATGCGGAGTTGGTTTTGGCGGGGTTGGGTGAGTACGCGATTGGTCAGGCGGCATGTACTCGGCGTTGATGCTGAAGGCGGGTGGGTCCGCGACCCGGCGTAGCGGGGTGCCGCTGCGCCCACCCGTGCCGCCCCCAGCGGCACGCATGCCCGCAGCTACGCGGCTACGGCGAAGCTAGCCGCGGTTCTTGTCCACCAGTAGGCGGGAGCCCGTGCGGCGTTCGCCGAAGGCGTCGTCCGGGTTGGAGAGGACGCAGCCGTCGAGGGAGAGGCAGCCGCAGCCGATGCAGTCGGTGAGGTGGTCTCGAAGGCGGTTGAGCTGCTTGATGCGTTCGTCCAGTTCGGAGCGCCAGGCTTCCGAGAGATGCGCCCAGTCCTCCTTCGTCGGCGTCCGCTCCTCGGGGAGTTCCGCCAGCGCCTCGCGGATCGTGGCCAGCGGGATGCCGACCCGCTGCGCGGCCCGGATGAAGGCGACCCGGCGGAGCGTGTCACGTGAGTAGCGGCGTTGGTTGCCGGAGGTCCGGCGACTGCCGATCAGGCCCTTGGACTCGTAGAAGTGCAGCGCGGAGACGGCCGCGCCACTGCGCGCCGCGAGCTGGCCGACCGTGAGCTCATGGATCTTCTCTGGAATCTGGGGCACCCATCGAACCCTACCCAGTCCGTTGACACGACCCCCCGGCGCCGACCATGCTAAGCAGTCGCTTAGAGAAACAGCATCCCTGACATGCGAGAGGCCGGGACATGGCACAGCCGAGGATCTTCACGTCCGTCGACGACCTGAAGTCGGCGGTGGGCGAGCAGCTGGGGTACACCGACTGGCTCGACATCGACCAGAAGCGGATCGACCTCTTCGCGGACGCCACCGGTGACCACCAGTGGATCCACATCGACCCCGAGAAGGCCGCCGCGGGGCCCTTCGGCACGACCATCGCGCACGGCTATCTGACCCTGTCGCTGCTCCCCCTCTTCGGGCCGCAGCTGATCGCCGTCGAGGGCGTGAAGATGGGCGTCAACTACGGGACGAACAAGGTGCGTTTCCCCGCGCCCGTACCGGTCGGCTCCCGGCTGCGCGCCACCGCCTCGATCACCGGCGTCGAGGAGGTGACCGGCGGTGTCCAGGTCACCGTCGCCTTCACCCTGGAGCGCGAGGGCGGCGACAAGCCCGTCTGCGTCGCCGAGTCCGTGGCGCGCTACTACTTCTGAGCCGGGGCCGGCTCCCCGGCTCCGACCATCCGCAGCACGAGGTCGGCGTACAGCGCGCCGACCTCGTCCGGCGTCCACGGCCCGTCGACGTTGAACCAGCGGGCCACGTCGATGCAGAGGGAGAGCACCGCGAGGGTGGTCCCCTTGACGTCGAGCACGTCGAACTCGCCCGACGCCACGCCGTCCTCGATGACCCGGTGCACCTCGTCGTCACACTGCCGGCGCAGCGCGAGGATCTCGGCCCGGGCGTCAGGGCCGAGCGAGTCCAGCTCGTACTGGACGACCCGGGCCGTGGTGCGCCCCCCGGCGTGCCAGCGGACGAAGGAGCTGACCGCGTCGGCCAGGCGCTCACGGGCGCTGCCCTCGCGCCGGGCCGCCGTCCGCAGGATCTCCAGGGCCTTCGCGTGCCCGATGCTGCTGATGCGGTGCAGCAGCTCTTCCTTGGTCTTGTAGTGGATGTAGAGCGCGGCGGGACTCATCCCGGCGCGACCCGCGATGTCACGGGTCGTCGTGGCGTGGTACCCGCGCTCGGCGAAGGCCTCCACCGCGGCGATCAGCAGCCGTCGCGCCGCGTCGGGCGTGACCTCGCCCCACGCCTGCGCCTCGCCGCCGGCCGTCTCCTCCGCCGTACTCATCACGTGCCCCTCTCCACTGGCAGGTCCACCACCATACCGTTGAAGGTGAGCGGGCGCTTAGTGCGGCCGGTCAGTGCTTCTCGAAGGGGGTGTAGGCGGGCGCCGCCGCCCCCTCCTGCCGGTCCCGGATCACCTTGGCCAGGGTGAAGGCGGAGGTGACCAGGTACAGGACGGCGATGGCGAGGAAGCCCCGGACCCAGGCGTCGGCGCTGAGCTGGTAGATGCCGATGGCGGTGGCCGCCATGGCGACGGCGAAGGAGGCTACGGCCTGGCCGTAGAAGGCCGCGGTGTTCTGCTTACCCGGTGTGTCACTCATGGGGGCAAGCTTCGGCGGAAGTGGCCCGCGCCACATCCGCCGATGTACTCAGAAGGTACTCAGAACGCCGAAACCCCCGTCAGCGCACGCCCGATGACCAGCTTCTGGATCTGGCTGGTGCCCTCGTAGAGGGTCATCACACGGGCGTCCCGCAACAGCTTGCCCGCCGGGTACTCGTCGATGTAGCCGTATCCGCCGAAGACCTGGAGCGCGTTGTTCGCGGCGCGGACCGCCGCCTCCGAGGCGAACAGCTTGGCCTTGGACGACTCGACGGCGAACGGTTGCCCCCGGTCGATCAGATCGGCGACCCGCCAGGTCAGCAGCCGGGCGGCGTCGACGTCCACGGCGATGTCGCTGATCAGCTCCTGGACGAGCTGGTGCCGGGCGATGGGCTTCCCGAACTGCTCGCGCTCGCCCGCGTACCGCACCGCCGCGTCCAGCGCGGCCTGGGCTATGCCGACACAGCCCGCGGCGACCGACATCCGGCCCTTGGCGAGGGCGGACATGGCGACCGAGAAGCCCTTGCCCTCCTCCCCCAGCAGCGCCGAGGCGGGCACGCGCACGTCGTCCAGCACCAGCTCGGCCGTGGCCTGGCCGCGCAGCCCCAGCTTCCCGTGGATCGTGCGGCGCGTCAGGCCGGGTGTGCCGGTGGGGACGAGGAAGGCGGAGACGCACTTGTGGCCGGGGGCGTCCGTGGAGCGGGCGAAGAGCAGGACGACGTCGGCCCAGGTGCCGTTGGTGATGAACATCTTGGTGCCGCTGATGACGTAGTCGTCGCCGTCCCGGACCGCCCGGGTGGCGAGGTTGCCGGCGTCCGAGCCGGTGCCCGGCTCGGTGAGGCCGAAGCAGCCGACCGACTCGCCGGAGGTGAGCCCGGGCAGCCACTGCCGCTTCTGCTCCTCACTCCCCCAGGCGGCGACGGTCTTGGCGACCAGCCCCAGCGACACGGAGACGATGCCGCGCACCGACGAGTCGCCCCGGCCGAGCTCCTCCGTGACCAGGCAGTACGCGAGGTGGTCGCCGCCGGAGCCGCCGTACTCCTCGTCGATGGTCAGGCCCAGGAAGCCGACCTCTCCGAGCTTCTTGACGATCGCGCGGTCGACTTCCTCGGCGCGGTCCCAGGCGATGACGTTCGGGGTGATCTCACGCTCCACGAAGTCCCGCGCGAGCTGCCGGACCGCACTCTGCTCCTCGCTGAGCTCCAGGTTCACCACGAGTCACCCCACTTGAAAACCGTACATTTAAATTAGCACTGCTAGTTTCCAGTCGCAGCCCTACTATGTGCGCCATGGCCCGACCGCGCAAGCCCTTGCTCAGCACCGACCGGATCATCGAGACCGCTCGTGTGCTCGTGGACGCGGAGGGCCTCGCGGCCGTCTCCACCCGTCGGCTCGCCGCCGAACTGGGCGTCAGCGGGCCCTCGCTGTACAACCACTTCCGCACCAAGGACGAGATCCTGGAGGCGGTCGCCGACTCGGTGAGCGGCCAGGTGGACCTGACGATGTTCGAGGACGGCCGCGACTGGCGGACCGCGCTGCACGACTGGGCCGTCTCCTACCGGGCCGCGCTGCGCGACCACCCGAACATCGTCCCGGTGCTGGCACGCGGCCCCGGCCGCCGCCCGGCGGGCCTGCGCCTCGCGGACGCCGTCTACGGCGCGATGGTCGCCGCGGGCTGGCCGCCGGCGCAGGCCACGTCCATCGGCGCGCTGATGCGGTACTTCGTGATGGGCTCCGCGCTCGGCTCCTTCGCCGGGGGCTTCGTGGACGACGCGAGCGCCTACGACCCCGCCGACTACCCGCATCTCCAGCAGGCCCATCTGCTCGCCGAGCAGCAGGAGAAGATCGACGAGCGGGCCTTCGAGACGGGGCTGACTGCCCTGCTGGACGGGCTGGCACGCCAGTACGAGCAGGTGCGGCGGACCGCGTAGGGACACTTCGGCGGCGGCCGAACGGTCCATGTCCCATGCTGGGGCCATGACGACGAGGGACCCGCGGGCCACGAGCCTGGCACGGCTCGCAGGGCTGTTCGCGGACGAGACCCGGGCCGCGTGCCTGCTGGCGCTGCTCGACGGGCGAGCCTGGACCGCGAGCGAGCTGGCGCGGCACGCGGGTGTCGCCGCTTCGACGCTGAGCGAGCACCTGAGCCGGCTCGTCGCGGGCGGGCTGCTCGCCGAGGAGCGACAGGGCCGGCACCGGTACGTCCGGCTGGCCGACGCGCGGGTCGCGCAGCTGCTGGAGGACCTGGCCGCGCAGGTCGCACCGGGCACCGCCGTGCGGCCGCGGAGCCTTCGTGAGTCGAGCGCGGGTTCGGCGATGGCCCGGGGCCGCACCTGCTACAACCATCTCGCCGGCCGGCTCGGCATCGCGGTCACCGACGCCCTGACGGCGCGCGGGCTGCTGCAGCAGGAGACCGGGTTCGCGCTCACCGACGCGGGCCTGGCGTGGTTCGCGTCGGCCGGTATCGGCCTCGAACGGCGTGGCCGACGTCCCCTGGCGCGGGCCTGTCTCGACTGGACCGAACGCCGGCCGCATCTCGCGGGCGTGGCGGGCGCGGCGCTGTGCCGGCACGCCCTGGACACGGGGTGGTGCGTGCGCATCGGCTCCGAACGGGCCGTGAAGGTGACGGCGGCCGGTGAACAGGCCTTCCTCGACCTGCTGGGCGTGGAGCCGGCGGCGCTGCGCTGACCTCGAATCCCGGCCGGACCGGCCCGGACACACCACCGCCCGGCATGCCTCGACGCCCGGTCCGAAAACCGCGAGCGTCCGTCCCTCCACCCCTCCTAGCCTCTGGAGCATGATGAACACCTCCCCGTCCCGTCCCGACCGCCGGGCGGAACTGCTGGCCGCCGGTGCGGCCGCGGTCACCGTCGTGCTGTGGGCGTCCGCCTTCGTCTCGATCCGCAGCGCGGGTGACGCGTACTCGCCGGGCGCGCTGGCGCTGGGGCGGCTGCTGGCGGGGGCGCTGACGCTGGGGGTGATCTGCCTGCTGCGGCGGGAGGGACCGCCGCCGCGCACGGCCTGGCGCGGGATCGCGATATCGGGGCTGCTGTGGTTCGGCTTCTACATGGTCGCGCTCAACTGGGGCGAGCAGCAGGTCGACGCGGGCACGGCCGCCCTGGTCGTGAACACCGGGCCGATCCTGATCGCGCTGCTCGGTGCCCGGCTGCTCGGGGACCCGATGCCGCCGCGGCTGCTGGCGGGGATGGCGGTGTCGTTCGCCGGCGCGGTGACGGTGGGTCTCTCGATGTCGGGCGAGGGTGGGTCCTCGGTGCTCGGGGTGGTGCTGTGCCTGCTGGCGGCGGTCGCGTACGCCGGTGGTGTCGTGGCGCAGAAGCCGGCGCTGGGCACGGCGAGTCCGTTGCAGGTGACGACGTTCGGGTGCCTGGTCGGCGCGGTGCTCTGTCTGCCGTTCGCCGGGCAGCTGGTCCAGGAGGCCGCCGACGCTCCGGCCTCCGCGACGCTCAACATGGTGTACCTGGGCGTCTTCCCGACCGCCCTCGCCTTCACGACCTGGGCGTACGCCCTGTCGAGGACGACCGCGAGCCGGATGGGCGCGACGACGTACGCGGCGCCCGCCCTGGTCGTCCTGATGTCCTGGCTGTTCCTCGGCGAGGTGCCGGGGCTGCTGACCCTGGTCGGCGGTGTGCTGTGCCTGGCGGGTGTCGCGGTGTCCCGGTCCCGGTCGCGGGCGGCGAGGGCCGGGACTCCGGGAGCGGCTCCGGAGCCCCGGCCCGAGGAGGCAGCGGACTCAGCCCGCTGACTCGGCCTCCGTCGCCGGCTCGGTCGCGGGTTCCGCCGCCGGTTCCGCCGCACGGGCACGGTCCGCGAGGACCTTGATGGAGACCAGCGCGATCACCGAGAGCACGATGATGTAGCCGGACACGGCCATCGACGTGCCCGTCGCCTCCAGCAGCAGCACCATGACGAAGGGCGCGAGCCCGCCGCCGGCGACGGCCGCGATCTGGTAGCCGAGGGAGGCGCCGGTGTAGCGCATCTCGGGCGTGAACAGCTCCGCGAACAGGGCGGCCTGGGGGCCGTACATGATGCTCAGGAAGCAGCTGGCGACGAACGTGCCGACGGCCAGCCACAACAGTGAGCCGGTGTCGATGAGCAGGAACAGCGGCACGGCCCACAGCGCGATGCCGGCCGCGCCGATCGCGTAGATCCGGATGCGGCCGAACTTGTCGGAGAGCGCGGCGGCAGCCGGGATCAGCACCAGCTGGGTGAGGCTGATGCACAGCGAGACCATGAGGACGGCGCTCTTCTTCATGCCGAGTTCGCGGGTCGTGTAGTCGAGCACGCCGGTGATGATGATGTAGAAGGTCGCCGTGTTCACGGCGAAGGAACCGCCGGCGAGGAGCACCGTACCGAGGTGGCCGCGCAGGATCGTGCGCAGCGGAGAGGACTGCTCGCCCTTCTCCATCTCTGCCAGCTTCTTCTCCGCCTCCCGGAATTCGGGAGTCTCCTCGACGCGGGTGTGGATGTACCAGGCGAGCACGAGGACGAACAGGCCGACGAGGAACGGCACACGCCAGGCCCAGGCCGCGAACTCGGAGTCGGTGGTGAACGCGCCGGCCAGCAGGAACACCGTGTTGGCGGTGACCACGCCGATGGGGACGCCGAGCTGGACGAAGCTGCCGTAGATGCCGCGCTTGCCCTCGGGGGCGTACTCGGTGGCCATCAGCATCGCGCCGCCCCACTGGGCGCCTACGGCGATGCCCTGCAGCACGCGGAAGAGGACCAGCAGGATCGGGGCGGCGACGCCGATCGTCTCGTAGGTCGGGAGCAGGCCGATGCCGGTGGTGGCGATGCCCATGAGGGTGAGCGCGAGGACCAGCATGGGCTTGCGGCCCCGCTTGTCGCCGAGCTGGCCCGCGACGATGCCGCCGATGGGCCGGGCCAGGAATCCGACGGCGAACGTGGCGAACGAGGCCAGGACGCCGGCGGTGGGACTGCCCGCGGGGAAGTAGAGATCGCCGAGGACGAGGGCGGCGGCGATGCCGAAGACGAAGTAGTCGTACCACTCGACGGCCGAGGCGAGCGCTGCCGCGGTGGCTACCCGGCGGCGGTTGCCGGCGGCCGGGGTGGTGGTGACGGGCTGAGCGGAAGGTGCCGTGTCCATGCGGTGCACGCTCCGGTGGGTGCGGGGACGGAACGGGGGGTGGCTCGGGTTCCGGGAACGTACTGACCGGACGGTATGGACGTCAACGGGTCGCGCACCAGGACTTTTACCTGTACTTGGCACCGACCGCGCGTGCGGGCACGACTGAGGCCCCGGCCTCGCGCGGAGGCCGGGGTGCGCGGGGAACCGGGCTAGAAGACGACCAGCGCCCGGCCGCCCTTGCCCGCCAGCATGTTCTCGAACGCGGCCGGGATGCCCTCCAGGGAGATCCGCTCCGTCACCAGCGCGCTCAGGTCGAGGCGGCCGGCCCGGACGTGTTCGGCGAGCACCGGGAGGTCCTCGGCCGGGTTGGAGTTGCCGTAGACGCAGCCGGCGAGGGTGCGGCCCCAGTGGAAGATCTCCAGGGCGTTGAAGGTGACCTGCTGGTCCTTGCCGCCGATGCCGACGACCGTGGTGCGGCCGCCGCGCCGGGTGGAGTCCCAGGCCGTGCGGATGGTGACCGCGCGGCCGGCGCACTCCACGGCGACGTCGACGCCCTGTTTGCCGGTGAGGGCGCGGATCTCGCGGGCGGTGTTCTCGGAGGCGATGACGTAGTCGGTGGCGCCGGCCGCCCGGGCCAGTTCCTCCTTCCCGGCGGAGACGTCGACCGCGACGATCTTCGAGGCGCCCGCGATCCGGGCGGCCTGGAGCGCGGCGAGGCCCACTCCGCCGGCGCCGAACACCGCGACCGTCTCGCCCGCCCGGACCCGCGCCGAGTGGTGGACGGCGCCGTAGCCGGTGAGGACGGCGCAGCCGAGGAGGGCCGCGTCGGTGAGCGGGACACCCTGGGGCACGGGCAGGACGCAGGCGGCGGACACGACCGTCTCCTCGGCGAACGCGGCAACGTTCAGGCCGGGGTGGAGGTCGGTGCCCTCGGTGGTGCGGGCGTAGACGTCGGCGGCGCCGTTCAGGGCGTTGGCACACAGCCAGACCTCGCCGAGCGAGCAGGCGTGGCAGGCGCCGCAGGACGGGGCCCAGTTGAGGACGACCCCGTCGCCGGGCGCGACATGGGTGACGCCCTCGCCGACGGCGACGACCGTGCCGGCGCCCTCGTGGCCGAGGACGGCGGGGACGGGGACGCGCATGGTCCCGTCGGACAGGGACAGGTCGGAGTGGCAGACCCCGGCGGCGGCGAGCCGGACGCGGACCTGTCCGGGTCCGGGGTCCGGCAGGTCGATGCCGGTGATCTCCAGCGGGGATCCGACGGCGGGCAGAACGGCGGCGCGGACAGCCATGGCGGAAGGGACTCCCCTGGTTCTAGAACTGGAGGGACTTGGTCTGGAGGTACTCGGCCAGGCCGTGCACGCCGAGTTCGCGGCCCACGCCCGACTGCTTGTAACCGCCGAAGGGCGCGAGGGGGTTGAAGCGGCCGCCGTTGATGTCGACCTGGCCGGTCTCCATCCGGCGCGCGAAGGCCACGGCCTCGGCCTCGTCCCCGGCCCAGACGGCGCCGGCCAGTCCGTAGACCGTGCCGTTGGCGATGCGCAGGGCGTCCTCCTCGTCGTCGTAGGGGAGGATCGACAGGACCGGGCCGAAGATCTCCTCCTGGGCGATGGTCATGTCCTCGGTGACGTCGGCGAAGACGGTCGGACTGACGAAGTAGCCCGTCTCGCGCGGGGATTCGGGGCCGCCGGCGACCAGGCGGGCGCCCTCCGCGACGCCCTTCTCGATGTAGCCGCGCACCCGGGCCTGCTGCTTGGCGTTGACGACCGGGCCGATGCGGTCGCCGTACTTGGCGGCGGCCTCGGCGGCGAGTTCCACGGCCTCGTCGTACCGGTCGCGGTGGACCAGCATCCGGGTCCAGGCGCTGCACGTCTGCCCGGAGTTGGACATGACGTTGGCGACCCCGACGTTGACCGCCTTGGCCAGGTCGGCGCTCGGGAGGATGACGTTGGCGGACTTGCCGCCGAGTTCGAGGGCGACCTTCTTGACGGCCCCGGCGGCGATCGCGGCGATCCGCCGGCCGACGGCGGTGGAGCCGGTGAAGGAGACCAGGTCGACGCCGGGGTGTTCGGCGAGGGCCTGGCCGGCGACCGGGCCGAGGCCGGTGACCAGGTTGAAGACGCCCGCCGGGATCCCGGCCTCGTGCACCGCGTCGGCGAACAGGCGGGCGACCAGCGGGGTGTCCTCGGCGGGCTTCACCACGACCGTGCAGCCTGCCGCGAGGGCCGGGGCGACCTTGGCGACGATCTGGTGCAGAGGGTAGTTCCAGGGCGTGATCGCGGCCACGACACCGACCGGCTCGTGGTGCACCACCGAGTTGCCGGTCTTCTCCTCGAAGGCGTACGTCGCCGCCAGCTCGGCGTAGGAGCCCGCGACCGCGATCGGCACGCCCGCGTGGACGGCCTGCGAGAACTTCAGGGGCGAGCCGAGTTCGGCCGTGACCGTCTCGGCGATCTCCTCGGCGCGGGCCACGAGCACGTCCCGGAGGGCGGCCAGGCGGGCCGCGCGCTCGGCGGGCGGGGTCGCGGCCCAGTCCGCGAGGGCGGCGCGGGCGGCCCGTACGGCGGTGTCCACGTCCTCGGCGGTGCCCGCCGGGACCGTGCCGATGACCTGCTCGTCGACCGGGTTCACGACCTCGATCACGTCCTGGCCGGCGGCCGGGCGCCAGGCGCCCCCGATGTACATGCCGTCGTATGCCTTCATCGCGCTTCCTCCGGGGCGGGGCGTCGTCGTCCGGCACATAAACTAGCGGCGATAGTTTTCTGACGCCAGACGTCCCGGTCACCCCGGTCATCTCAGCACGGAGCGGGCCCCGCCCGGGTGTGCGGCTCCTCACTCCCCCAGGTCGGGCAGGCGCGCCGGGTGCGGGCAGATGCGGTCGCCGTTCTGGTCGAAGACGAAGAGGTGGGCGAGGTCGACGAGGAGCGGCACCTGCATGCCGTGGCGGAGGGCCAGGTCCGGGGTGGTGCGGACGATGAGGTCCCCGGGCAGGCGGGCTTCGGCGGTGGCGGGGGCGGCGGCCTCGGGGTGGTCCAGGGCGACGACGGGTCCGGCCCGCCCGGCCGCGGACCGCTCCCGCAGCCGGGTGAGCACCGAGCCCTCGCGGCGCCGCCGCCGGACGGGGCGGCCGGGGCGGGGGCGCGGGGCCTCCAGGTCGGGGACGACGGCGGGGCTCGAGCCGGTGTTGAAGTGGACGAGGATCTCGTGCCCCTGGAACTCCACATGCTCGACCAGGCCGGTGATCGGCACCTCGCCGGGGCGGGCCGAGGAGTGCTTGGCGATCCGGACGGCTTCCGAGCGCAGGCCCACGATGACCTCGCGGCCCTGCTGGACCCGCAGCAACTGGTGGTCCAGGGAGAGCGGTTCGGGCAGGCGCAGAAACTGCTTGCCCAGGCTGATGGTCATCGCGCCGTCCAGCGGGGCACGCACCAGGCCGCGCAGGAGGTTGATGCGCGGGGTGCCGATGAACGCGGCGACGAAGACGTTGCTGGGCAGGGCGTACACCACACGCGGGCTGTCGACCTGCTGGAGCACGCCGCCGCGCAGCACGGCGACCCGGTCGCCGAGCGACATGGCCTCGGCCTGGTCGTGGGTGACGTAGACCGTGGTGACGCCCAACTCCCCGGTGAGCTGGGATATCTCGGCGCGCAGGTGGGTGCGGAGCTTGGCGTCGAGGTTGGACAGTGGCTCGTCCATCAGGAAGGCGGAGGGGTGGCGGGCGATGGCCCGGCCCATGGCGACGCGCTGGCGTTCACCGCCGGAGAGCTGGGCGGGCAGGCGGTCGAGGAGGTCCTCGATACCCAGCATGCGGGCGGTGGCGTCCACGCGTGGGCGGGGGTCCGTGCCGGGGGCCTCGATGCGCAGCGGGAAGCCGATGTTGGCCCGGCTGGTCATGTTCGGGTAGAGCGCGAAGTTCTGGAAGACCATCGCCATGTCCCGGCCGGACGGCGGCAGGTCGTTGGCGTACACGCCGTCGAGCAGTAGTCGTCCCTCGTCGATCTCCTCCAGCCCGGCGATCATTCTGAGCACGGTCGACTTGCCGCAGCCGGACGGGCCGAGCAGCACGAGGAACTCGCCCGGGGGGATGTCCAGCGACAGCCGGTCCACCACGCGGGCGCCTCGCGTGTAGGCCTTGCTCACGTCGTGCAGGGAGATGGCGCGTGTCATGAGTGCCCCCGAGGGGTCTTCAGGGCGCTGGTGCTCCGCGGGTCGGAAGCCACGCGCGGTTCGCACGGGGCTGTGGGTCACGGAAGTTAACGGAATGTGTGCGGCCGGGGGAAGACACCGGGCGGGATCGGGGGCTTCGGTCCATCTGGTGAGAAGGCGGACGGCCTGATTCGGCCAGGGCGTCAGCGGACGGCGGTGAGATGGGCGAAGACCACGACGTTCCCGGAGTAGCCCTTCCTGCGGTCGTAGGCGCCGCCGCAGGTGATCAGGCGCAGCTCGGGGCGGCCCCGGGCGCCGTACACCTCCTGGTTCGGGAATCGGTCCTTCTCGTACGACTTGATCGCGTCGACCGTGTAGACGGCGATCCGTCCGTCGGCGCGGCGGGCCTTGATCTCCCGGCCGCGCTTCAGCTCCGTCAGCCCCGCGAAGACGGCGGGACCGCGGTCCGTGTCGAGATGCCCGACGGCGACGGCGATGCCCTGCTCGCCGGGCGAGGCGCCGTGCTGGTACCAGCCGACCAGTTTCGGGTTGTCCTCCGGGGGCGCGGTGAGCCGGCGTTCACGGTCGAGGCCCAGGGACATGATCGGGGCGTCGATGCGGAGGTAGGGGATGAGGAGGCGGGTGGCGCGGGAGGGGGGCAGGGAGTGAGGGCCGGCTGGGCGGCGGGGTGGTTGGGCCGTGGGGGGCTGGGGGCGCGCGGAGGCCGGGGGGCGGTTCGGGTGGGGGGTGCCGGTCGCGGGTCGCCGGCCCGGTGCGGGGTGGCCGGCGGTGGGGGGCTTGGAGGTCTGGGCGCCAGGCCCCTGAGCCGGGGCGGTACGGGATGCGGGTGTCTGGGGCGTACGGGTGCCGGGCCCGGGGGCTCCGGAGGGGCCGGGCGGGGCGGTTGGGGAGCCGGTGGGGCGGCCTGGCAGGGCAAGGGTGGAGGCGGGATTGCCCGGGAGGGGAGGGGTGGAGGCGGCGCGGCTGGGCAGGGCGGAGGTGCCGGCGGAAGCGTCCGAGGCGTCGGCCGGGGCCGTGTCGGAGTCGCCGTCGCCGTCGCCGTCGCCGGGCAGGGCGTCCGCGGCAGCTTCGGCGGAGCCGGTCGGGAGAGCCGTGACCGTTTCGCTGGGCTCGTCGCCCGGGTCCCAGCAGACACCGAGCAACAGCAACGAGAAGGCGACCGCGATCGTCCGCGCCAGCCGGTAGGCACGTGTCCGGTACCAGGGCCTGCGCGGCCGTCGGGGCCAGGCCGCGGGGCCACCGCCCCCGGCCCCACGGCGGCCGCCGCCCCCACCGGGACCTCCGGCCCCAGGCCGAAGCACGGGCCCGGCACCGGAACCCGCCCCACTCCTTCGCCGACCCACCACAGGGGCGGCAGCTCCGGCTCCGGCCCCTCGCCGGGCAGAGGCGGCAACGGATCCAGAACCAGCCCCACGCCGCCCCACCGGAGTCCCACCGGCCCCAGGCCGAGCCGCCGAAGCCCCAACAAACCCGGTCCTGGCCCCACTCCGAGCCACCGGCCCGGCCGCGACCCCCGCCCCACGCCGCCCCACCGAACCAACACCAGAACCGGCCCCGCCCCCACGCCGGCCCCCCGGCTCAGCCCCACGCCGCCGCCCCACCGAGCCCGCACCATCGCCTCCCCCGGCCCCACGCCGCCCCACCCGAGCGCCGCCAGAACGGGCACCGGCCTCACGCCACCCCGCCGGGCCCTCGTCGGAGCCGGGCCCAGTCTCACGCCACCCCACCAAGCGGCCGTCATCACCAGACCCGGCCCCACGCCGACCCCTCGGCTCCGCCCCAGACCCCATCCCACCCCCACGTCGACCCCCCGGCTCCGCCCCAGACCCCATCCCACCCCCACCCCCACCCCGAATCCCGGGGGCGGTTCCAGATGCACCACCCCGCCCCACCGAACCCGCACCACCGCCCGCCCCGGACTCGCGCCGCCCCACAGGAGCGGCGCGATACGCGGATGGTGTCCTACGCCGCGCCATCAGGGCGGCGGCGGAGGCGGAACCAGACCGCTCCGGCGACGGCGGCCAGGCCGACGGCGGCGGCGCCGGCGACCGGGGTGAAGGCCTCGGCACGGGCGATGCCGCCACCGCCCGCCGGTGCGCCGCCGTTCGGGGTGATGGTGGCCTTGGAGTCCGGGCAGGCGACCTGGAACACCTTGAACTTGCCGGCGCCGTGGGCCCGGTCGGTGAGCCACGTCAGCTTGTACTGCCCGTTGGGCAGGTCGATGAGCGGGCTGCGGCCCGCTCCGGCCGCGTTGAGGGTGACCGAGCCGCTCTTGGCCGGTACCTCGGGCAGGGCCTGGATGGTCCAGTTGACCGTCTCGCCCGCCTCGAAGTCGAACGCGGCGAGGTAGAAGTCGCAGACCTTCGGATCGTTGCGGCGATCTCCGGCCGCCGTCTCGGTGGCGTGGATCTTGACGTCCCCGTTGTCCCCCGGAGCGGCGACAGCGGGCACCCCGCTCAGGGTGGTCCCGGCGAGGGTGAGAGCGGCGAGGACGGCGGTGCGGGTGCCGGCACGGCGTGCGAGGGGTACGACGGGCATGAACATGCCTCCAAGTCAGATGATTTTCATACAAACACCTCGTCACCTGACTATCTGCTACATGTCACCCGGAAACGCCGGAGCAGCGCCCACGACGCGTCAGATGTCGCTCTTCCGGCCCAACGGCATCCCGTTCCGCCGGGGTTCGGGCTCCGCTCCGCCCGCCTCGTCCGGCTCCCGCGGTGACCGCACCGCGACCCCCGAGGACACCAGCAACAGCACCCCCAGCATCACGAACGGCGCCGCCACCCCCGCGACCCCGGCGATCAGCCCGGCAGCTGCGGGCGCGGCGACCTGGCCGAGCCGGTTGCCGGTCAGACGCAGGGCGAGGGCCGTGGAACGGGCCTCGTCCGGTGCCGCCTGGACGACCGTCGTCATGGACAGCGGCTGCCCGACGCCCAGGCAGAAGCCGAGCAGTACGAGCAGCAGACCGAGCGCCCACACCGGCACCGGCAGGGCGATCCCCGCGCACAGCAGGGCCGCCAGCAGACACGTCACGGTGAGCAGCAGGGTCCGGCCGAGCAGCCGCAGCAGGGGCGTCAGCACCAGGCGGCAGGCGATGGTGGCCGCCGCGCGCAGGCTGAGCAGGACGCCGATCACGGAGGGCGCGATGCCCCGGTGCTCGCCGACCACCGGGAGGTACGCGGTGAGGATGTCGGTCGCGGACAGCACGGCGAGGCTGATGAAGATGCCGGCGGGCACGCCCCGGGTGCGCAGGATGTTCCGGACCGGGACCCGGTCGCCCTTGTCCGCACGGGAGGTGGCCGCCGTACGGCGGTGCTCGATGCGCCACAGCGAGGTGAAGGCGACCGCGCCGACCCCGCCCGCCACGACCAGGGCGAGCGCGCTGGTGCCCGCCATGTCCTCGCCGCCGATCAGCGCGCCCGCCGCGATGGGGCCGACCAGCTGGCCGAG
Organism: Streptomyces sp. NPDC055506; assembly: GCF_053643595.1. NCBI lineage: Bacteria > Bacillati > Actinomycetota > Actinomycetes > Kitasatosporales > Streptomycetaceae > Streptomyces > Streptomyces sp. NPDC055506. The sequence continues at coordinate 19,345 of NZ_JBSHKH010000088.1, forward strand.
CGCCGCCCCGATGGTGAAGTGGCCGAAGTTGCGGTCCTGGTCGTGCGGCGCGGACTGGCGGGCGACCAGGGACTGCGAGCCGATGACGAAGCAGAGGTGGCCGAGGCCCATCACCCCGCTCCACAGGGCCATCGTCCCCAGGGAGCCGGCGACTCCACTGAGGGCGCAGCCGCCGGATATGAGGACCACGCCGAACGGCAGCAGGGGCGCGCAGCGGCCGTGGTCGGTACGGCGGCCCAGGGGGACGGCGGCGAACAGCGGAAGCAGCGCGTACACACCGGCGATCACACCGACGGCGCGTTCGTCCGCGCCCAGCGCGAGGGCCCGGTAGGAGACGGCGGGCCGGGCCATCGACACCGCCGCCTGAGCGAAGCTGAAGGCGATGACGAGGCGGAGCAGCCAGCCGCAGTTCCCACCGGGCCTCACGATGTCCTCCAACGGGGATCGAGCAACATCATTCGAACAACGTCAGATGATTCCGAACAGGATGCCCGCTCCGAGGATCACCAAGCAGGTGAGGGCGGCCCACTTCACGACGAACCTGGTGTGGTCGCCGAACTCCACCTTGGCCATGCCGACCAGGACGTAGACGGCCGGGACGAGCGGGCTGGACATGTGCAGCGGCTGGCCGACCAGCGAGGCGCGGGCCATCTCCACCGGGGAGACACCGTGTGCGGCACCGGCCTCGGCGAGGACGGGCAGGACACCGAAGTAGAAGCCGTCGTTGGACATGAAGTACGTGAGCGGCAGGCTCAGCACACCGGTGACGAGGGCCATGTGCGGGCCCATGCCCTCGGGGATGACGTCCACCATCCACTTGGCCATGTTGTCGACCATGCCGGTGCCCTGGAGGACGCCGGTGAAGACGGCGGCGGCGAAGACCATGCCGGAGACGTTCAGGACGTTGTCGGCGTGGGCGGCCAGGCGGGCCTTCTGGTCGGGGATGTGCGGGAAGTTCACGGTGAGGGCCAGCGCGGCACCGAGCAGGAACAGCACCGGGATCGGCAGCCACTCCATGATCATGGCGGTGAGCAGGGCGACCGTGAGCAGCGCGTTGAACCAGTAGAGCTTGGGGCGCAGGGTGGCCCGGTTCGGGTCGAGACCCTGGAAGCGGTCGTCCTCGCTGTCGTCCTCGGCGTCGGTGCCACCGCCGGAGCCCGAGCCCGCGTCGGAGCCGGCACCCGTGCCGCCGCCCTTGCGCATGGAGACCTTGCCGTCGCCGGAGTCGCCGGAACCGCCGGAGCCCACGAGGACCGTCTCGCTCTCCTTCTCCTCCTCCAGCACCTCGTCCAGCGTCAGCATGCCCAGCCGCCGGCGCTCACGCACACCGAGCACGTAGGAGAGGCCGAAGACGAAGAGCAGACCCACCAGGAGCGCCGGGATCATCGGGACGAAGATCTCGCTGGCGTCGAGCTTGAGCGCGGTCGCGGCACGGGCGGTCGGGCCGCCCCAGGGGAGGGTGTTCATCACGCCGTTGGCCATCGCGGCGACACCGGTCATCACGACCAGGCTCATCTTCAGGCGCTTGTACAGCGGGTACATCGCCGAGACGGTGATCATGAAGGTGGTGGAGCCGTCGCCGTCCAGCGAGACGATCGCCGCGAGCAGTGCGGTGCCCACGACGATCCGCATCGGGTCCGCTTTACAGAATTTGAGGATCCCGCGGACGATCGGGTCGAAGAGACCGACGTCGATCATCACGCCGAAGTAGACGATCGCGAACATGAGCATCGCCGCGGTGGGGGCGAGGTCGGTCACGCCGTCGAGGACGTAGTCGCCGAGCTTGGCGCCCTTGCCGACGAACACGCAGAAGAGAGCGGGAATCAGCACGAGCGCCGCGATCGGCGACATCTTCTTCATCATGATCAGGACCAGGAAGGTCGCGATCATGGCGAAGCCGAGGATGGTCAGCATGAGTGGGTACCTAACGTTCGCCCTTGAACATTCCACCAGGGCCGGCGGTTCCCGAGACGTTAGGTCCCGCAAAGCAGCGTTAACAAGACGTTGACGTGCGAGCAATAAGCGCAAAACTGCTGGTCACAGCTTTGCTCAGGTCAGGGGCGTGAGCCTTTCGGCCGCCGGGGCGCATTCGACGGGCACTCCGTTGAGAACCGCGTTGCCCGACAGCGGGTCGAGCAGAGAGCCGTCGAGAAGCTGGTTGACGTTGACGCCGGGGTCGGTCGAGGCGTGGCTCAGGCGGGTGCCGGGCCGGTCGTGGCCCCAGCCGTGCGGCAGGCTCACCACACCCCTGCGGACGGCGTCCGTGACCTCGGCCGGTGCGGTCACCTCTCCCCCGGCGCCCTTCACCCGTACCGGCGCCCCGTCCGCGACGCCCAGCCGTTCGGCGTCCTCGGGGTGGATGTGCAGGGTGCAGCGGTTGGAACCGCCGGTCAGGGCGGGCACGTTGTGCATCCAGCTGTTGTTGGAGCGCAGATGGCGGCGGCCGACCAGGACGAGCCCCTCGGGGCGTTCGGCCAGGGCCGCGCGCAGACGGGGCAGGTCCTCCGCGATCGGCCCCGGCAGCAGCTCCACCAGGCCGCTCCGGGTCTTCAGCGGCTGCGGGAGCCGGGACCGCAGCGGGCCGAGGTCGATGCCGTGCGGATGCGCGAGCAGCTTCTCCAGGGAGAGCCCGTCCGGTCGTACGCCGAAGCCGTCGCCGTAGGGGCCGAGGCGCAGCATCATGTCCAGCCGTCGTTCGGGTCCGGTGTCGCCGGTGAGCCGCGCGGCGAGCTCGCGGGGATCGCGGCCGTGCACGGGCGAGTGGGGTTCCTCGACGGCCTTGCCGAGGGTCTGGTCGATGACCATGTGGTCGACGGCGGCGGGGTCGGCTCCGTGCATGCCCGTCGCGGCGAGGATCAGCCGGGCCAGGATCTCCGTCTCCGCCATTCGGCCGGGTTCCAGCGGGACCGCGGGGCGGGTGTAGCGGACCTGGTTGCGTACGGCGAGGGTGTTGAAGGCGAAGTCGTGGTGCGGGCTCTGGGAGGGCGGGGGCGGGGGCAGTACGACGTGGGCGTGGCGTGAGGTCTCGTTGAGGTAGGGGTCGACGCTGACCATGAAGTCGAGCGAGTCGAGCGCCTTGTCGAGCCGGTCGCCGTCGGGCGCCGACAGCACGGGGTTGGCGGCGACGGCGATGATCGCGCGGACCGGCTCGCCTTCATCGGTGGCGGTGTCGATCTCCTCGGCGAGGGCCGACAGGGGCAGCTCGCCCTTCGCTTCGGGGTGCCTGCTCACCCGGGAGAGCCAGCGCCCGAGGGCGAAGCCGCGGCCGGGTCCCGCGGGGCGCGGGGTCTTGTCGGTGGCGGCCTGCGGGAAGAGCGCGCCGCCCGGCCGGTCGAGGTTGCCGGTGAGGATGTTCAGGACGTCGACGAGCCAGCTGGCCAGGGTGCCGTGCGGGACGGTGCAGCTGCCGATGCGGCCGTAGACGGCGGCGGTGGGGGCGGCGGCGAGTTCGCGGGCGAGGGTGCGGATGAGGCCGGCGTCGACGTCACAGGCCAGGGCGACCGCTTCGGGGGTGAACTCCCGCAGGGCGTCGGCCAGTTCCTCGACGCCCTGGACGTGCGGGGTCGGCTCGACGAGGCCCTCGGCGTAGAGCACCTGCGCCATCGCGGCCAGCAGCAGCGCGTCGGTGCCGGGCCGCACCGCGATGTGCCGGTCGGCGAGTTTGGCGGTCCGGGTGCGCCGCGGGTCGATGACGACGAGGGTGCCGCCCCGGGCCTTGAGCGCCTTGAGCTTGCCCGGGAAGTCGGGGGCGGTGCAGAGACTGCCGTTGGATTCCAGCGGGTTGGCGCCGATCAGGAGCAGATGGTCGGTGTGGTCGAGGTCGGGCACGGGGATGGCGTTCGCGTCGCCGAAGAGCAGTCCGCTGGAGACGTGCTTGGGCATCTGGTCGACCGTGGAGGCGGTGAAGACGCTGCGGGTGCCGAGTCCGGCGAGCAGCACCGTCGGGTAGAGCGCGCCGGCCATGGTGTGCACGTTGGGGTTGCCGAGGACGACACCGACGGAGTTCGGGCCGTACCGCTCGACGACCGGGCGGATACCGGCGGCGACGGCGTCGAAGGCCTCCTCCCAGGTGGCCTCGCGCAGCTCGCCGTCCTTGCGCACCAGCGGGGTGCGCAGCCGGTCGGGGTCGGAGTCGACGGCCCCGAAGGAGGCGCCCTTGGGGCAGATGAAGCCCTCGCTGAACACGTCGTCGCGGTCACCTCGGGCGCGGGTGACGCGGGTTCCCTCGATGGTGAGGGTCAGGCCGCAGGTGGCCTCACACAGGGGACAGATACGCAGGGCGGTGCGGGACACGGGTCCTCCCGGGGGCGGCGGCTACGGTGACGCGCGAACGCGCCCGAGCATACCGACCGGTATGCACGGAGGGGAGGCCCCGACGGCACCGGATCGAGCTGAGGGGCCCTGACCCCGTGCACCGGGTCAGTCGAGCACCCGGGACAGATACGCCCGGAGCATCTCCCGCATCTCCTCGATGATCTTCGGGTCCCCTTCCGGCATGACCCGGAACGCCAGGTGCACGAGGGTGTCGGCGGTCTCGACGGCGATGAGGAACACCCGGCGCAGCTCCTCGTCGGGCTCGCGGTCGAGGTAGCCGGAGAGGAGTTCGGTGAGGCGGTCGGCGACGCGGTGGTTGGGTTCGGTGTGGCGGGCGCCGACCGGGATCTGGTTGCCGAAGTCGACGAGGGAGAAGCCGGGCGCGGTGCGCTTCATCTCCAGGTACTCGTCGAGCACGGCGTCCATGGCCACCCGCCAGCCCCCGTCGCCCGTCTCCCGCAGGCGCTCGGTGACGCGGGCGGAGTACCGCTCGAGGTTGCGCTGGGCCAGCGCGTCGGCCATCTGGCGCTTGTTGCCGAAGAAGCGGTAGACCGAGCCGATGGGGACGCCGGCCCGCTGGGCGACGGCGCGGGTGCTCAGGGCGTCGTAGCCGACCTCGTCGAGGAGGTCGGCGCAGGCGTCGAGGATCCTGGTCAGGCGTTCGGCACTGCGCCGCTGCACGGGCGCACGACGGAGCGATGTCGCGTGGGGCACGGGCTTCATGATGCCTTTCCGGCGCGGTCCGGTGAACCTCGCCCCCCGATCCGGGACCGGTTGTCCGACGCGTGCGTGCGCGCTTCCCCCGGGGCGCTCGCACTCGGCTTCGCGCCCGGGCCGGGCTCCGACGCGGTGATGTCGGCCGTGCTCTCCACGGGCCGGCCGTCCACCGCCCAGGCGGTGCCGTCGTCGGCGTAGAGGCGGGCCGTGACGTGGTGCGTGCCGCGCGGCACGAGGTGGGCGGCCAGCCGGTACTCGGAGGTACGGAGCCTGGTGACGAGGCGGCCGTCCACATAGAGGTGCGCGAGCCCTCGCCCGGCCACCGCCTCCCCCTCCACACCCGCCCGCGAGAAGCGGAACCTGGTGACGGCCAGCCGGACGTCCCAGCCGCCGCCCGCGTCGGGCTGCACCTCGATGCCGACATCGGGCGCGTCCCGCCGGGCCACCTGACGGAAGGGCCGCCCCTCGGGGTCCCGGTCCTCCAGGAGTGTGCCCACGGGCGTGGGCGAGGTTTCGCTCCCCCGCTCCCGCGCGTCGCCGGAGCCGCAGCCCGCGGACCCGGCCAGCAGGACGCAGACCGCGAGCAGGGTGCGAGGTCCACGTGTCCACGTCATATCCGCGAGCGTAGAACGCGCGTCCGACCCGGCGGATCGTCCTCAAGTCGGGTTCAGGTCATCCCCCGAGAGGAGGGCGCGTGTCCCTCTTGCGCAGGGGAAAACGCAATCCTACGGTGTTGCATAGGAATCGGACCGCAAGGGAGCAGCGATCATGGGTTCGGACGCGCGGAAGACCGCCGAAGGGCTGACCTATCTCTCCGGCTTCGGCAACGAGCACGGCTCGGAGGCCGTCCCGGGCGCGCTGCCCGAGGGCCGCAACTCGCCCCAGCGGGCCCCGCTCGGGCTGTACGCGGAGCAGCTGAGCGGCACGGCCTTCACCGAGCCGCGGTCCCACAACCGCCGCTCATGGCTGTACCGGATCCGCCCCTCGGCCGCGCACCCGGTGTTCACCCGGACCCACAACGGCTCGGTCCGCACGGCTCCCTTCACGCAGACCGTGCCCGACCCGAACCGGCTGCGCTGGAACCCCCTTCCCGACCCGGGCCCCGAGACCGACTTCCTGGCCGGACTGTGGACGCTGGGCGGCAACGGCGACGCCACCCAGCGCACCGGCGTCGCCGTGCACCTCTATGCCGCCAACGCCTCGATGGAGAGGGTGTTCAGCGACGCCGACGGTGAGCTGCTGATCGTCCCGGAGCGCGGCGGGCTGTTGCTGCGCACCGAGTTCGGTCTGCTCCATGTGGAGCCGGGCCATGTCGCGCTCGTCCCGCGTGGGGTCCGCTTCCGTGTGGAGCTGCTGGACGAGTCGGCCCGCGGCTATGTGTGCGAGAACTACGGCGCGCCCTTCCGCCTCCCCGACCTGGGCCCGATCGGCGCGAACGGGCTCGCCAACCCCCGGGACTTCCGCGCCCCGGTCGCCGCCTACGAGGACGTCGAGGGCCCGGTGGAGGTGGTGAACAAGTTCTGCGGAAACCTCTGGACGGCCACCTACGACCACTCCCCGCTCGATGTCGTCGCCTGGCACGGCAACCATGTGCCGTACGTATACGACCTGCGCCGTTTCAATGTGCTCGGCACCATCACCTACGACCACCCGGACCCGTCGATCTTCACGGTGCTGACGTCCCCCTCGGACACCCCGGGCCTGGCCGGTGTCGACTTCGTGGTGTTCGCGCCCCGCTGGCTGGTGGGCGAGGACACCTTCCGGCCGCCGTACTTCCACCGGAACGTGATGAGCGAGTACATGGGCCTGATCGAGGGCGCCTACGATGCGAAGACGGCCGGAAAGGGGGGATTCGTGCCGGGCGGCGGTTCGCTGCACAACATGATGTCGGCGCACGGCCCGGACCGGGAGACCTTCGACCGGGCGAGCGCCGCCGAGCTGAGGCCGCAGAAGATCGACGACGGACTGGCGTTCATGTTCGAGACCCGCTGGCCGCTGACCCTCACACCGCACGCTGCCCGGGCGGAACACCTGCAGCAGCGTTACGACGAGGTCTGGCAGGGCCTGGAGCGGCACTTCCGTCCCTTGCACTGAACACCCCTGACCGGTACGGATGGCCCGTGACCTCCTTCGCCCCGGACTCGATCGTCCTGAACCGCAAGCTGCCGCTCTGGTACCAGGTGTCGCAGTCCCTGCGCGCCTCGATCCTCGGCCGCTCGCCCCAGGACCCGCTGCGCCTGCCCACCGAGGAGCAGTTGGCCGGACACTACGGCGTGAGCGTGCTGACGATGCGGCAGGCGCTGAAGGAGCTGGAGGACGAGGGGCTGATCACCCGCCACCGCAGGCGCGGCACCTTCATCGAGCCGCACGCGCGCAGGGGTTCCCCGGTCCGCCTGCTCGGCTCGGTGGACGCGATCGTGGCTCAGCAGTCCGGCATGACGACCGCACTGCTGGACCACGGCACGGCCCCCGTGCCGGGTGAACTCGCCGAGTTCTTCCCGGAGGTGCGGGAGGTCGCGACGTACCACCGGCTGCGCAGCGACGAGAAGACGGGCGAGCCGACGAACCACGCCCGCAACTACGTCCGTCCCGAACTGGCCGCGCGGATCGACCTGGACGACCTCGTCCGGTGGCCCATGACCAAGGTGCTGCGGGATGTCGTCGGGGTGGACATCAGCCGCATCACGGACATGGTGGAGGCCCGGCTGGCCGACCCGGAGACCGCGAAGCTGCTCCAAGTGCCGCTGCTCAGCCCGATCCTGCACTACACGGGCATCACCTACGACACCGACGGCCGGCCGCTGGACGTGGCCGTCATCCAGTACCGGGGCGACCGGTTCTCCTTCACGGTGACCCTTGACGCGTAGCGGCCGCCCCGCGCGCCTGCGGGGGCGTCGTACGATGCCCTGCGTGACGCACGACGACGCTCCGCCGCTGGCGGACCTCATGCCGTGGTCCGTCGCACCGCCGCGGCTCGGCCGGGGCTGGCCGGCGGCCCCCGACCCGGCGTCCCTCAAGGCCCGCTGGGACGCCTTGGTGAAGGCCGAGGGGCCCGACCGCGAGACCCTGTTCGAGCCGACCCGCTCGCGCACGCTGCACACGGCGGTCGGCCAGCTGCCCGGCCGGACCGGCGGCACGGAGAAGCTGCTCCGCGCCTCGGGCCCGTGCCCCGAGCCGGTGCGCGTGCTGCACGCGCCCTTCGACGAACAGTGGCTGATCCCCGACCAGCGGCTGATCGACGCGGCCCGCCCGGAGCTGTGGCGGGTGACGGACGAGCGACAGGTCTTCCTGGTGGAAGCGCCGGACACCCTCCTGGTCACCTCGCTGCTCCCGCTGCTCCGCCCCGGCCGCGTCCGCCCGCTGTTCCGCCGGCCGGGCGGGCGGGAGCCGAACCTGGCCCCCGGCCTGCTGGAGCACCTGGGCACCCGCCTGGGCGAGGCCCTCGCGCCGCTGGACGTACTGGCCTGGATCACGGCGACGGCCCGCCGGGACCTCACCGTCCCGCTCACCGGTGACGCCGAGGCGTGGGCGCGGGGCGTGGAGCGGGGCCACCGCCTGCTGTGGCTGATGCGCCGCGACGGCGAACGCCCGAAGCTCCCCGGCGGCCGCCGCCCCTACGTCCGCGCCCCGCTGCCCTCCCGGCCCCTGACGCTGGACTACGACAGGGACGAGGAGGCCCTGCTGCTGGACGAGGGCCGTATCTCCCCGGTGCCGCCGGAGGCCTGGGACTTCGAGGCGGGCGGGGTCCGCGTCCTGGAGCAGTGGTTCGCGGCGCGCGTCGCCGAGGCCGAGCCGGGCACCCTCTCGGCGATCCGCCCGGCGACCTGGTCGCAGACCTGGACGTCGGAACTGCTCGAGCTGATCACGGTCCTCGCCCTGCTGGCCGAACCGCGCCCCCTGGACGAGGAGGCGCTCCCGGACCCGATCACGACGGCCGAACTCCACGAGGCAGGCCTGCTCCCGGTGCCGGCGGCGGTCCGCCGGCCGGCCTCGGTGCTGGACGGTCCCGAGGAGGGCCCGGAGGGCCAGCTCGCGCTGCTCTAGCCGCGGATCAGGGCCGTTCCTGGCGCAGCTCGGGGTCGTAGGCGTCCATGACGCGTTCGAGCGCCCGCCGGAACACCGCCTCCAGATCGACCGGCCCGCTCTGCTCCATGAAGGCCGCGGCGAGTCGCGGATAGGCGCCGGTGGCCACCTGGCTGCCCAGATAGGCCATACGCACCGCGTTCTCCTCCTCCTCGGACCACGGCATGGAGCGGGTGCGCTCGACGGTCGCGATGTCGTTCGCGGTGTACGTCGACACGATGCCGTTGAGCAGCGCGATCAGCTCCGTCTTCGTACCGGCCGGCACGTCGAGCGGTTCGAGGCAGGCCAGGCAGTGCTCCAGATAGCGCAGGGTGTTGGGGCTGAAGCCGTGCACCCCCGCCATCAGGCGCGGCACCCAGGTGTGGCGGTACATGATGGCCCGCGTCTCCTCCGCGTTGCGGAGCATGTCGGCGCGCCAGTCGCCCGTGGGTTCGAACATCTCGTGCTCGGCACCGACGGCGTCCACCATCAGCTCGTACAGGTCCTCCTTTCGGGGGACGTAGTTGTACAGCGACATGGTGCCGCAGCCCAACTCCGCCGCGACATGCCGCATGGACACCCCGTCGAGCCCCTCCGCATCGGCGATCCGCACCGCCGCCGCCGCGATACCGGCGCGCGTGAACGCCGGTTTCGGCCCACGGCCGGTGCGCTCGGGGCGCGCCCAGATCACTTCGGGTACGGCCGCTCGGCCCGCCATCGGTCATCACCTCGGCCACCATCCTAGTTACGTACAGCGTACGTAGTGCGCTATGGTCATGCCATGACTTCTACGTACGCTGTACTTAGTGAGGGTCTCGAGAAGCGATTCGGGGAGGTCCGTGCCGTGCGCGGACTGGACCTCGCGGTGGCCGAGGGCACGGTGTGCGGGGTCCTCGGGCCGAACGGCGCGGGCAAGACCACGGCCGTACGGCTGCTGACCACGCTGCTGCGGCCGGACGCGGGTTCCGCGCGGGTCGCCGGACACGACCTCGTCCGCGAGGCCGCCGCGGTACGGAGCCGGATCGGTGTCACCGGGCAGGACACCTCGATCGACGGGGATCTGACCGGACGCCAGAACCTGAAGCTGTTCGGCCGGCTGCACCGGGTGCGCGGTCCGGCCGCCCGGACCGCTGAACTCCTCGACCGATTCGGGCTGGCGGAGGCCGCCGACCGGGCCGCGTCCACCTACTCCGGCGGGATGCGCCGCCGCCTGGACCTGGCGGCGAGCCTGATCCGCCGCCCCGACGTGCTGTTCCTGGACGAGCCGACCACCGGCCTCGACCCGGCCAGCCGGAACCTCATCTGGGACGCGGTGCGCGAGCTGACCGCCGAGGGCACGACCGTGCTCCTGACCACCCAGTATCTGGAGGAGGCCGACCAACTGGCCGACGACATCGCCCTGGTGGACCGCGGCCGGGTCGCGCACACCGGGTCGCCCGCGCAGCTCAAGGCGCTCGTCGGAGCGCACGCCGAGGTCGTCGTGACGGACGCGGACGTGCTCGTGCGGGCGGCGGGCGTGCTCGACCGGCTCACGGGCGCGCAGCCGTCGTTCGACCACGAGCGCAACGCCGTCGGCGCGGTCAGCAAGGACCCGACCCTCACCCTCCCGCTGCTGGTGCGCGCACTGGACACGGCGGGCGTGCCCTTGCTCGACGTGAGCCTGCGGCCACCGACGCTGGACGACGTGTTCCTGCGCCTGACCGAGACCACCACAGAGGAAAGGGCGGCTGCCGCATGAGCATGCTGGCGTACGACGGGACCGCGATGCTGGGGCGCCAGTTGCTGCGGATGCGGAACAACCCGGGACTGCTGATCCTCACCCAGACGATGCCCATCAGCATGCTGCTGTTCTTCGGCTACGTGTTCGGCAGCGCGCTGGCGATGCCGGGCGAGGCGTACCGGTCGTTCCTCGTGCCGGGCCTGCTGGTGGCGACCGCCGCGGGCGGCATCATGACCGGCATGTTCCAGGCGGCCCAGGACACGCACCGGGGTGTGACCAACCGCTTCCGTACGCTGCCGATGAGCCGGGCGGCCGTACCGCTCGGACAGGCCGCGGCGGACGTGGTGGTCACGGCCGTCGGGACGGTGCCGTTCCTGCTGGTGGGGCTCGCGGTGGGCTGGCGGATCGAGGGCGGCCCGCTGGAAGCGGCGGGAGCCTTCGGGCTGTTGCTGCTGTTCCGCTTCGCGTGCACCTGGGCCGGGATCTACCTCGGCCTGCTCACCCGGAACGAGGAGGCGGCCGGTCAGCTGGGCGGGGCGACCTTCCTGCTGCCGCTGCTGTCCAACGCGTACATCCCGACGACGGGGCTGCCGGGGTGGCTGCGGACGGTCGCCGAGTGGAATCCGATCAGCGCGGTGGCGACGGCTCTGCGGGATCTGTTGGGGAACGCGCCGATGCCCGGCGAAGCGGCCTGGCCGGTGGCCCACCCCGTCGCGGGGTCGCTCATGTGGTGCGCCGTGCTGCTCGGGATCTTCGTGCCGCTGGCCGTGCGTCAGTACGCGCGCGGGGAGCGGTGAACGGGCGGCCGGGAGTACGGAGCCGGACGACGCCCCCGGTCGCTGCCGGGCGGGGATGAGGCACCGACGGGGGGACATGCCGCGCTCGGGAACACACCTGGCGCTGCTGCGTGCCGTGGGGATGACGGACGACGAGTGCGCAGCGTGACGCCGGGGGCGGTGTGACCGCCCGAGCGCGGGCCCCTACCTGCCGCCGAACAGCGAGCGGCGCAGTCGGCGCAGCGGTGCGAAGAGCGAGACGCGACGCACGCGCGCTCCCCTGCCACTGCGGTCGTGCGGCTGGCGCGCGGTCAGTTCACGCATCAGCGAGGTCGCCTCGACCGTCTCCCGCTGCGGGACGGCGGGACCGCCCAGCACCGACAGATGGCGGTCGAGGCGCGAACTGGTCGCGCTGCTCCCGCAGGTGATCGCAGGGACCCTCGCCCTGCTGCGCACTGTTATCTGTTCCATGTCACTCCCCACCCGTACGAGTCCACCCGGCCCGGGCAGGTTAACCCTATCGCCCCGCCCGGGCACTCGTGTATCGCGGTCACAGGATTCACCTTCCCCATAAGGGGGTTGACGATGTATCTCCGATTACTCTCCGAATCCAACAGATTTCAGGGCGAGTTGGACGATCGGCTGGGTGGTGGGCTGCGGCGAGCCGCCGGCGGGCTCGACGGTTACGGCCAGTGACGTCGCGGAGGAGCCGAGACTGGTCGCGACCAGGGGCGTGTCGCCTTTGAGGAGCCCCAGGGAGCGTGGTTGCGCGCCCGGGCGCATGAGCCACAGCTGGTGCACTCGGCCGCCCGGCGGGGTGCTGTATCCGCCGAGGGTGACCACCGCGCTCCCCTCTGTCGCGGAAGCGATCACTCCGATGGTTCGGCCCCGTGCGTCCCTGCCGCTGCTCGCACGGGCGTCCGGAGCCGCCAGAACGTGGGCGATCTCACGTGACCGGTCCCGCTCGGCGGTCAGTTCGTCCTGGGTCCGGTTCGCCTGGACGGCGAACAGCGAGGCGACGACGAGGGCCGCGGCGGCGGTGGCCGTGGCGAAGGGCACGAACAGCGGGATCCGGCGCCGCCCCCGCTGCCGGGGCGGCGGCTGGGTGCCCCACACGTGCGGCGGCAGCTGCGTCGCCCGGGCGCGGGCCGGCTCGCGCGCCGCCTCTTGGGGCACCGGGTCCTGCGGAGTCGTCCGTACGGCGGCCATGACGCGGTCGCGCATCGCGGCCGGGGCCGGGGCGGCCGTGGACCAGGCGAGCCGGACGGCGTCCTCGGACAGGTCACGCACCTCGGCGGCGCAGCGGTCACAGTCCTTCATATGCCTCTCGAAGCGGACCCGCTCCGGGGGTTCCAGGGCGTCGAGCGCGTAGGGCGCGGCCAGCGAGTGCGGGTCCTCGCGGCGGAAGAGACTCATGCCACGCCTCCCAGGCACTCGCGCATCCGGGTCAGCCCGTCGCGCATCCGCGTCTTGACGGTGCCCAGCGGCAGGGAGAGCCGCTCGGCCACCTCACGGTAGGTGTAGCCCTCGTAGTAGGCGAGGGTGACGGACTGGCGCTGGAGTTCGGTGAGGCGGTCCAGGCAGCGGCGCACCCACTCGCGTTCGAGTCCCGCCTCGACCTCCTCGGTCACCTGGTCGAAGGCCGGGAAGTGGGCGCGCCAGGCCTCGCGCTGCTCGCGTTCCCCCGCCGCGCGGGCGCTGCGCACCCGGTCGACGGCACGCCGGTGGGCGAGGGTGAGGATCCAGGAGAGCGCGCTCCCCCGGTCCGGGTCGAACTTCGTGGCGGACCGCCACAGTTCGAGCAGCACCTCCTGAGCCACCTCCTCCGACTGGGCCGGATCGCGCACCACCCGCCGTACAAGACCGAACACCGGGCCGGACACCAGTCCGTACAGCTCCTCGAAGGCCTGGTGGTTCCCGCCCGCCACGAGCAGCAGCAGCTCGTCCGCCTCCACTCGTTCCCCCTCTCCGAGGCCGCATCGGGCCTGTCCCCTCACACGAGGTATTCGCAACGCACACACCTCCGGATGGGGTTACGGATCAACTCGCCGAAAACGCGGGTCGCCTGGCGATGAAACAACTTTTCAGTCGCGCCGTAAGAACGTTTGAGATTCGACCAATCCGCTCTGCCGACCACTCCGAATGGCGTGTGTCAGGCAAGTTGGCACCGAGGACGGACGGCATGACACCTAGCTTCAGGACCGGCGCGGGGCGCCGGAGCATCGCGACTGTGATCTGTGGTGCGCTGGCCACCGGCGGGCTCACCGCCGCCGGTGTGACCGCGCTGGCACCTGAGGAGGCCTCCGCCTCCAGCCATCGCGAGGCCCCGCTGATCTCGGGGACCCCGCAGTTCGACAACACCGACGTGTACGCGTTCGTCAGCCCGGACAAGCCGGACACGACGACCATCGTCGCAAACTGGATCCCCATGGAGGAACCGGCGGGCGGGCCCAACTTCTTCACGTTCGCCGAGGACGCCGAGTACGACCTGCGCATCGACAGCAACGGTGACGCGCAGGAAGACCTGCTGTTCCGGTACACGTTCAAGACGCACACGAAGAACGACAAGACGTTCCTGTACAACACGGGTCCGGTCGAGAGCCTCGACGACCCCGACCTCAACATCACGCAGACCTACGACCTCGAGCTGATCAAGCTGAAGGACCTGAAGGCGGTCTCCAAGACCAAGGTCGCCGACGACGTGCCGGTGGCGCCGTCGAACGTCGGCAAGGCTTCGATGCCGGACTACAACACCCTGCGCAAGCAGGCGATCCACAAGCTCGCCGGGGGCGCCCAGACCTTCGCCGGGCAGGCCGACGACCCGTTCTTCCTGGACCTGAGGGTCTTCGACCTGCTGTACGGCGGGAACCTCTCCGAGGTCGGCAACGACACGCTCAAGGGCTACAACGTCAACTCGATCGCCCTGCAGGTCCCCAACAGCTTCATCGCCGAGTCGCACGAACAGCCGATCGTCGGCATCTGGTCGACGACGCAGCGCAAGAACGCCAAGGGCTACTACTCCCAGGTCTCGCGCCTCGGCATGCCGCTGGTGAACGAGGTCGTCAACCCGATCAAGGACAAGGACAAGTTCAACGCGTCCGCCCCGCGGGACGACGCCCAGTTCCTGGAGAACGTCACCAACCCGGAGCTGCCCAAGCTCATCGAGGCGATCTACAAGATCCCGGCGCCCGACGAGCCGCGCAACGACCTGGTCGACGTGTTCCTCAAGGGGGTCAAGGACCTCAACCAGCCGCCGCACGTGACGCCTTCGGAGCAGCTGCGGCTCAACACGTCCATCAAGCCGGCCGCCAAGCCCAAGCGGCTGGGTGTGCTGGACGGTGACAACGCGGGCTTCCCGAACGGGCGGCGGCTCACCGACGACGTGATCGACGCGTCGCTCCAGGTCGTCGAGGGTGAGCTGCTCGGCGCCAAGAACGACCTCGGCGACGCGGTGAACGAGAACGACAAGAAGTTCGGCAAGTCCTTCCCGTACCTGGCCAACCCCACCGAGGGTTCGCGCGGCCCGCTCGCCAAGGGCGTGGACGGCGGCAACGACGTCCGCAGCCAGCTGGGCGACGCGCTGCAGCCGGCCGGCGCGCAGGGCTCGGACGACATGCGCCTGATCGCCGCGTCCGCCGGGGCCGGCGCGGGCGGCATCGTCCTGATCGGCGCGGCCCTGATGTGGTGGCGCCGTATGCGGAACCGGGCGTACTGACCCGTTCCGTCCCCCCTTGCTGGCGCGGCCCGTTCCCACCCATCCCCCACGGCACGGGCCGCGCCGCCTACACCCGCACCCGCACCCGCACCCGCACCTGCACAGCCGACTGAGGAGAGGTCATGCCTCCGCGTACGACCGACAGCACACCGGAGAGCCACGACGACGAACGCCCGCCGTCGACGGACCCGGGGCCCGAGACCGACGGCCAGGCGTCTGTGGGGCGGGGCGGCAGTTCGGCTGCCGGGGCGGAGGCCGGCGAGCAGGGCGCTCGGCAGGACAGTGCGGCGGCGGCCTGCGAAACGGGTGACACCGAGGCGGCCGGGTCGCCCGGCGCGGGGGCGGACACGGCCGGGGACGCCCCGGACCGGACGGACTCCGTCGGCACGGAGACCGGCGCAGCCGGGACCCGGGCCGACGCCGACACCGGGAACCGGCCGCGCCCGGCTCGTAGCCGTCGATCTGCTGGGCCGCGGCCTCGGTGGCCGGGAGAGTTCCGGTGGCCCTGTCTCTT
>NZ_JBSHKH010000089.1:0-34823 GCF_053643595.1 Streptomyces sp. NPDC055506
GTCGGAGGTGGGCCATCAGCGGCCGGTGCCCCCGTAGACGACTGCCTCGTCGCTGTCGGAGTCGAGCCCGAACGCGGAGTGCACGGCGCGGACGGCCTCGGGCACGTCGTCGGCACGCGTGACGACCGAGATGCGGATCTCGGAGGTCGAGATCAGCTCGATGTTCACGCCCGCGTCGGACAGCGCGCCGAAGAAGTCGGCCGTGACACCCGGGTTCGTCTTCATGCCGGCGCCGACCAGGGAGATCTTGCCGATCTGGTCGTCGTAGCGCAGCGAGTCGAAGCCGATGCCGGCCTTGTTCTTCTCCAGCGCGTCGATGGCCTTGCGGCCGTCGGTCTTCGGCAGCGTGAAGGAGATGTCCGTCAGGCCCGTGGAGGCCGCGGACACGTTCTGCACGACCATGTCGATGTTGAGCTCGGCGTCGGCGATCGTACGGAAGATCGAAGCCGCCTCGCCCGGCTTGTCCGGCACACCGACGACGGTGACCTTGGCCTCGGAGGTGTCGTGCGCGACACCGGAGATGAGAGCCTGCTCCACCTGCTTCTCCCCTTGCTGCTGCTTCTTCTGAACGACTGGCTCGTTGCTGACCCACGTGCCCTGGAGTCCGCTGAAGCTGGACCGGACGTGGATCGGGATGTTGTACCGGCGCGCGTACTCCACGCAACGGTGGAGCAGCACCTTCGATCCGGACGCCGCCAGTTCGAGCATGTCCTCGAAGGAGATCCAGTCGATCTTCCGGGCCTTGCTCACCACGCGCGGGTCGGCGGTGAACACGCCGTCGACGTCCGTGTAGATCTCGCAGACGTCGGCGTCGAGGGCGGCGGCGAGAGCCACCGCCGTGGTGTCGGAGCCGCCGCGGCCGAGGGTGGTGATGTCCTTGGTGTCCTGGCTGACGCCCTGGAAACCGGCCACGATCGCGATGTTGCCGTCGTCCACCGAGGTCTTGATCCGGCCCGGCGTGACATCGATGATGCGCGCTTTGTTGTGGACCGAGTCGGTGATGACACCTGCCTGGCTTCCGGTGAACGACTGGGCCTCGTGGCCCAGCTTTTTGATCGCCATGGCCAGCAACGCCATGGAGATCCGCTCTCCGGCCGTCAGCAGCATGTCGAGCTCGCGCCCGGCAGGCATCGGGGATACCTGCTCGGCGAGATCGATCAGCTCGTCCGTCGTGTCGCCCATCGCGGAAACCACGGCAACCACCTGGTTGCCGTTCTGCTTCGCTTCCACGATTCGCTTGGCGACGCGCTTGATGCCCTCGGCATCGGCTACGGAGGAGCCTCCGTACTTCTGCACGACAAGGCCCACGTGCGCTCCTCGCTCAATCCGTCTCTATCCGCTCATACGCATTCGTACCGCGGTCGGCTCAGTCTAACGAGCGTCCGAAAATCCCCTCCGCGATATCGCATGGTGAGATTTCCGGGGTACTCGTTCAGAGCTGCTCATGCCCACCTGGGCACAGGCCACGCGAGAAAGTGCCCGGCGTCACAATCGTCGCCCAGCCCGCCCCGGTGCGCCAACTTTCAAGCACTAGGGTTCGGCTGTGCGCGTACTTCTGGTGGAAGACGATGAGCCGGTCGCCGAGTCCCTGCGCCGTGGCCTGAAGCGCTACGGCTTCGAGGTCGAATGGGTGACCACCGGCGCGGCGGCGCTGCGGCACGAGGGCCCCTACGAGGTCGTCCTGCTGGATCTGGGCCTGCCCGACACCGACGGCCTGGACGTCTGCAAGGCGCTGCGCGAGCGCGGCGACGTCCCGATCATCGTGATCAGCGCCCGCAGCGACGAGACGGACCGGGTGGTGGGCCTTGAGCTCGGCGCGGACGACTACGTGTCCAAGCCGTTCGGGGTCCGGGAGGTCATCGCGCGGATAAGGGCGGTCATGCGCCGCGCGCAGCCCCGTACGTCCTCCGCCGAGTCCGGGCCGGACCACTACGGACCCCGCCTGACCGTCGACCGCAAGGCCGCCCGGGTGCGCCTCGACGGCACGGAGGTGGCCCTCGCGCCCAAGGAGTACGACCTGCTGGCCTTCCTCACCGAGGAGCCCGGGGCGCTGATGTCGCGCGAGCAGATCATGGAGGCGGTCTGGGACGCGAACTGGTTCGGGCCGACCAAGACGCTGGACGTGCACGTGGCGGCGCTGCGGCGCAAGCTCGCGGGGGCGATCACGATCGAGGCGGTGCGCGGGGTCGGCTTCCGGCTGGAGATCGTCAAGGACGACGGGGCTTCATGAACCGGCAGCTCATCCGGAGCTACATCCTCCTGGTCGCGGTGGCGATCTTCCTGTTCACGGTGCCGGTCGCGTTCACCCTCACCAAGCAGCTGCGGGACGACACCAAGCAGTCCGTCCTGCGCGAGGCGAACACGATGGCGCTGCTGCTGAGCAACGGAACCGGGGCCTCGTGCGAGGCCCTGACCGAGGTGGCCAGGGCGTACGGCGACGTACAGGCGACCCCCACCGCCTCCTGCGACCCGAAGCTGCCGGAGCCCGCCGCGGACGAGGCGCTGGCCCGGGCCACGGAGAAGAACGAGGTGACCACGGACTGGGGTTCCGACTTCGTCTGGGGCGAGCACCTGGAGGTCACCGTCCCCGCGCGGGGGGACGCGGCCGTGCGGATCGTCTACTCGACCTCGGACATGACCAAGCGGCTCTGGCAGATCTGGGGCTTCCGGGCCGGGCTCGCGGTGGTCGTGCTCGCGGCGGCCGCCGCCATCGGCGCGTTCGCCGCCCGCCGCATCACCCGGCCGCTGCGCCAGCTCAACGACATGGCCAGCAAGTTCAGCGACGGCGATCTGACGGCCCGCTCCCCGGTGACCGGGCCGCCGGAGACGCAGACCCTCGCCCGCACCCTCAACCAGGGCGCGGAACGCCTGGACACACTGATCGCGGCCCAGCGCATCTTCGTGGCGGACGCGTCCCATCAACTGCGCACCCCGCTCACCGCGCTGCGGCTGTCCCTGGACAACATCGCGGACGGCGTGGACGACGAGTTCGTGCGCGAGGACGTCGAGCAGGCGACGGCGGAGGTCGTCCGCATGAGCCGGCTGGTCAACGGCCTGCTGGTGCTGGCCCGGGCCGAGGCAAAGGTGACTGCGGCCGAGCCGCTCCCGCTGATGGACCTGGTGCGGGAGCGGCTCGCCGTGTGGAGGCCGGCCGCCGACGAGCGCGGAGTCACCATCGCGCTCAGGGGGAGTATCGACGGCCGGCCGTCTGTGCTGGCCAGCCCCGGTCATCTGGACCAGATGCTGGACAACGTGCTCTCCAACGCCCTGGAGGTGTCACCGGACGGCGGGACGATCACCGTGCGGGTGGACCCCCGGGGCGATGTGGTGGGGGTGTCGGTCCTGGACGAGGGGCCCGGCATGTCGGACACCGAGAAGTCCCGCGCCTTCGACCGTTTCTGGCGGGGCCAGGGCCTGACCGGGAAGTCCGGCTCCGGCCTGGGCCTCTCCGTCGTCCGGCAACTGGCGACGGACGACGGCGGCACCGTGGCGCTGACGGACGCCCCGGACGGCGGCCTGTGCGTGACGATCACGCTCCGGGCGGCACCCCACCGGGGCGGCGGCTGACGCGGCTCACCCCTCGGGCATCTTCGAGGAGTGGTGGTTCACGATCAGCCACGTGCCGTTCGGCTGCTTCTCGTAGGCGTAGGTGTAGCGCGCCTCGACGGTGCTCTTCTCGCCCGACTTCGGGTCGGTGAGCGCGAACTCGTACACACCGGTGTCGATCACGGTGTTCCGGTCGAGGATGTTGACTACGGACTCGATCTTCTTCCCGTGCGGCTTGTTCCGCAGGAAGTGCTCGAAGTAGTCGACGATCTCGGCTCTGTCGGTACGGACGTTGTTCGACACGGTCGGCAGCAGGACCGCGTCCTTGGCGTACAGGTCGGCGACCTTGTTCGGGTCACCCGTCCGCAGCGCGGCGTTCCAGTTGTCGAACAGGCCGAGCACCTGCGCCTTGGTGATCGTCCTGCCGGACTTCCTGCTCTCGCTCCCGGAGTCGGCTCCGGCGACCCCGGCACCGGCGGCGAAGGTGCCGGCGGCGAGAACGGCCACGCCGGTGGCGACGGCGACGCGCTTGCGTATGGAGGTGGCTGCGGGGCGGCGGGTCATCTGCGTCTCCGGTGGTATCGGGGCGAGTTGGTGAAGTGACTCCAGACTCGCGTTCCACCGGTTAGGGCCCGTGCAGCGGACGTACAGGGGAGATGCAAGGTGGCCCCAATTCACGCGGTGTGACGATGGGGCCAGGCGCTATTGTCCGCCCATGGAGATATTGCGCTACGTGGCGTTCAGTACGGATCCCGAGGGCGGCAACCCGGCAGGTGTGGTGCTGGACGCCGCCGGGGCCGACGACGCGGCGATGCTGGCGACGGCGGCCGAAGTCGGTTACTCCGAGACGGCGTTCGTGGTGGCGTCCGACGACGACGCCTTGGACGTGCGGTACTTCAGCCCGCTCGCCGAGGTGCCGTTCTGCGGCCACGCGACGATCGCCACGGCCGTGGCCCACGCGGAGCGGCACGGCCCCGGGCGCCTGCTGCTGCGCACCGCGGCGGGCCCGGTCACCGTCACCACCGACCGGTCGGCGGACGGCACCCTGGTGGCGACGCTGGTGAGCGTCGCCCCTCGCACGGCACCGATCGAGGAGGGCGACCTGGCCGAACTGCTGGCGATCCTGGGCTGGTCCGAGTCGGACCTGGACCCGGCGCTGCCTCCCCGGGTGGCCTTCGCAGGAGCCTGGCATCCGGTCCTCGCCACCGCGAGCCGGGAGCGGCTGGCCCGCCTGGACTACGACATGGCGGAACTCGGCACGCTCATGGCCCGCAGGGGCTGGACCACGATCGACCTGGTCCGGCGGGAGTCCCCCACCGTCTTCCACGCCCGCAACCCGTTCCCGCCGGGCGGTGTGCCGGAGGACCCGGCCACGGGAGCGGCGGCGGCCGCGTTCGGCGGCTATCTGCGGGAACTGGGCCTCGTACCGACCCCGGCCACCCTGACGGTCCACCAGGGCGTGGACATGGGGCGGCCGAGCGCGATCACGGTGACGGTACCGGCGGAGGCCGGCACCGGAATCGCCGTGACCGGCCCGGCCGTACAGCTCTGACGCGGACCGCTACGTGGCCGGGCGCATGCCCAGCGGACCCCCGATTTCCTCCGCCATGACCCGGCCCGCCTCGAACTCCAGGGTGTCGTCGCCCATGCCCTGATCCGTGTCCAGGCCGTCGAGCTCGGCGAGGGGCTGGTTCAGGCGGACATGGGCGAGGACCGACTGGAGGGCGCGGAGGGTCGCGGAGGCGGTGGAGCCCCAGTTGGAGAAGTAGGAGAACTGCCACCACCACAGGGCCTCCGTGGTGCGGCCGGCGCGGTAGTGGGCCATGCCGTGGCGCAGATCCGTGATGACGTCCGTGAGGTCGTCGGAGATCCGGGCCGGGACCGGTGCCTTACGGGGCTCGTAGGGGTCGAAGACCTCGGAGTAGACGTCGATCGGGTCGAGGAGGCGGGCCAGGTTCTCGCGGAGTTCGTCGACGTCCGGCTCGGGGCCCGAGTCCGGCTCGTAGCGCTCGTCCGGCACGATGTCCTCGTGCGCGCCGAGCCGGCCGCCGGCCAGGAGGAGTTGGGAGACCTCCAGGAGGAGGAAGGGCACGGCCGATTCCGGCTCGTCCCCCTTCGCGACCTCCGTGACGGCGACCAGGAAACTCTCGACCTGGTCCGCGATCTGGACCGCGAAGTCGTCCGGGTTCTGGTCGGTCGCGTGCAGCGTGGCGTCAGACATCTAGGAGTCGTCTCCCCTCGAAGGCGCGGCCGAGGGTGACCTCGTCCGCGTATTCCAGGTCGCCACCCACCGGGAGGCCGCTGGCCAGGCGGGTGACCTTCAGGCCCATGGGCTTGATCATGCGGGCGAGATACGTCGCTGTCGCCTCGCCCTCGAGATTGGGGTCCGTGGCCAGGATGAGCTCCGTGACCGTCCCGTCGGCCAGCCTCGCGAGCAGTTCCCGGATCCGCAGGTCGTCCGGCCCCACCCCGTCGATCGGGCTGATCGCGCCGCCCAGGACGTGGTAACGCCCCCGGAACTCACGCGTCCGCTCGATCGCCACGACGTCCTTCGGCTCCTCGACCACGCAGATGACGGCGGGGTCGCGCCGGGTGTCGCGGCAGATGTTGCACAGCTCCTCCTGCGCGACGTTGCCGCAGGTCGCGCAGAAGCGGACCTTCGCCTTGACCTCCATGAGGGCCTGGGCGAGGCGCCGTACGTCCGTCGGTTCCGCCTGAAGGATGTGGAAGGCGATCCGCTGGGCGCTCTTGGGACCGACGCCGGGCAACCGTCCCAGCTCGTCGATCAGGTCCTGGACCACGCCTTCGTACAACGGACTGCCCTTCCTGGGTCTTCGAGGTCGTTCACCGCGTACGGCCTTCCCGTACGTACGGTAGTTGTCGGCCGCCCGTCCGAGGAAGGCGGCGGGCGTCTCAGAACGGCAGACCCGGGATGCCGCCGCCGCCCAGGCCCTGCGCGAGCGGGCCCAGCTTCTGCTGCTGGAGCTCCTGCGCGTTCTCGTTGGCCGCCTGTACGGCCGCCACGACCAGGTCGGCGAGGGTCTCGGTGTCCTCCGGATCCACCGCCTTCGGGTCGATCTTCAGGGCGCGCAGTTCGCCGGCGCCGGTGACGGTCGCGGTCACCAGGCCGCCGCCCGCCTGCCCGTCGACCTCCGTCTGCGCCAGTTCCTCCTGTGCCTGTGCCAGGTCCTGTTGCATCTTCTGGGCCTGCTGGAGCAACTGCTGCATATTGGGCTGGCCACCACCGGGGATCACGATCAGCTCCTTGCTCGGTACGGGTTTTCCCGTTCGGCACGAGCCTACGTGGTCAGGCCTGCCGTCGCCCCAGCACTCTTTCGAGTGAGCCCTCCTCGCGCCCTATACCGGATCAAGGAATACTTCCGGGCGGAAAAGTGGCGAAAGCTGCATCTTCGCCACCCATTGGGGGGTAGGAAGGGTCCGGCGCGTCAGGTGGGTCGTTCGTCGCGCAGTGTGAGTCGGCGTGGACCGCGCGTGGTCGCTCGTGGTCAGTAGGGAGTGCCGGGTGGGTCAGCCGGAGATGCAGCCCGAGGTGCCGCCTCAGGACGGACGGGGCGAGGGGGCGTCCCGGCCGCGGCCGGGCGATCTGACCGGGCGGGCCTTTCCGCTCGGGGACTGGGGCGAGCCGGCGGTCCGGCTGGACGAGCTGTACCGGTGGGTGGAGCGCGGGGCGCTGCGGACGGCTGCCTGGTATCTCGAGGACCGGGTGTGGAAGCGGCGGTGCGCGCGGGTGCTGCGCTGCGGGGCCGCGGTGGGGGCGGTCACCGGCGTCGCGCTGCCCCTGCTGGAGCTGACCGGGGTCGCGGGCGGGGTCGCGCCCTGGGGGTGTCTGGCACTGCTGCTGGGGGTCGCGTGTGTGGCCGCCGACCGGTACTTCGGGGTGACGTCGGGCTGGATGCGGGACGTGGCCACCGCTCAGGCCGTGCAGCGGCGGCTGCAGGCGCTGCAGTTCGACTGGGCGGCGGAGAGCGTGCGGGAGGTGCTCGGGCCGGCCGAGGGGACGGCCGCCGAGGCCGCCGAGCGGTGCCTCGGGGTGCTGCGGAGGTTCACCGAGGACGTGAGCGAGCTGGTCCGGGTGGAGACCGGCGACTGGATGGGCGAGTTCCGGGCCGGGGGTGCGCCGGTGGGGATGCAGACGGTGGTGCTGTCCGGCGCGGGGCGGGGAGCCGAGGCGGGGGGCGTGAACGGGCGGTTCTCCGTGCCGCCGCCGGGGGGTGGGGCCCGGCCGAACATGCCGCGGCAGCGGCCGCCGGAGCCGCGGTGAGCCGGCCGGGGTTCACTGGTACGCGGCGTTGTTGCTGGGGGCGGGTGGGTGCGCAGCTCGGCGCGACGAGGTGCCGCTGCGCCCACCCGTGCCGCCCTTAGCGGCACGCATGCCCGCAGCTGAGCGGACTCGCAGCTAGTCGTCCTGCGCGCACAGCGTGAGGCCCTCCGGGGTCCAGCACGGTATGTGGCCGTGGGTGCGGGTGATGTCCTGGCCGTTGCCTCGGGAGAGGTACGTCAGGAAGCTCGACGCCAGGGAGTCCGCCGGGGGCCGGCCGTAGGTGTAGGCGTACTCGATCTCGCGGTACGGGTAGGCGCTCGTGCCGTGTTCGATGGCGTCGACGGAGGCGGGGTCGCCGTCCAGGCGCAGCGAGTGCAGGCCCTTCGCGCGGGCGGCCAGGTTGAGTTCGCTGTAGCCGACGGCGCCCGGGAGGCCGGCGACGGTGGTCAGCACCTGTTCCGTGGAGTCGAGTTCGCAGCGGATGACGGCCGCCGTCGGGTCGTCCTTGTGGACGCAGTCGACGGAGGAGTTGGCGATCTCGCCCCGTCCCAGCACCCGGCGCTGGAAGACCTGTCTCGTCCCGGAGCCCGCGTCCCGGCTGACCAGGTGCACGGGCAGGTCCGGGCCGCCGAGCTGCTTCCAGTTGCGGATCTCGCCCCGGTAGAGGCGCCGTACGTCCGCCGTGGACAGGTTCTTCAGGCCCACGTCGTCGTTGACCACCAGCGCGAAGACGGACACCGCCACCCGGTTCTCGCGCAGTTCGGGCAGGCCGGCCGGCTTGGGACCGTCCGACAGGGCCACCAGGGGCGGGGAGCCCCGCCCGTCCCGTGCCGCCTCCGCGCCGGCCGCCGCGAGCTCCCGGATCCCGGCCGTCGAGCCGTGGGTGTCCACCTCGATGGCCGGGTCGCCGCCGCAGTCCCGCTCGTACTTGCGAGCCACCTCGCGCAGGACGGGCGCGAAGGCGGTCGAGCCGGTGAGGGTGAGGGTGCCGCTCGCGCAGCCGATCGGGGGCGGGGTGTCGTCCTGGACGACGACGATCGCCGCCAGGGTGACCACGCTCACCGTGAGCGCGATGGTGATCAGCCGCGCCGCCCGGCTGAACAGCGGCGGCGTGTCGTCCGGCGTGGCACTGCGGTTGGGGTGCACCTCGCCGTCGCGCAGGCCGCCGACCAGCCGGATCTCGTCGCCGACATCGCCGCCGGCGAGCAGCACGAGCAGTTTGAAGTGGTCGCCGCGGTTGAGCGGGACGCGGGGGATGCGCAGGGTGTTGCCGTCGTAGGCGAAGCCGCGGGCGGCGGTGAAGTGGTCCATGAGGTGGTCGGTGTCCGACGGCTGGGTCACCGAGACGCCCCGGACGGTTCGGCCGGCGAACACCGCGGTCAGGCCGTGCAGTTCGGGGCCGGTGTAGTCGTCGCGGTCGATGCCCTGCGAGCCGTCGTTCTCGATGCGCAGCAGGACCAGGGTCGCGTCGGACATGTCCGGGCCCTCGTCGAACAGGCCGAGACGGCGGTTGGCGCGGCCCGAGCGCACGTCGTCGCCGATGGGGTTGTCCATCTGCACGCGGTACCCGACGCGTTTGCGGCGCGGCACCCGGCGCTCGTACCAGACCATGACGCCCGAGGCGACGATGCCGAGCAGGGCCGTCGCGACGGCCACGAGGTTCTCCGCGCTCAACCACTCCACCGTGGGTGCCCCCGCCGCCGCCCGGACTCGATCGTCTGGTCACCGTACGGCTGTACGAGCGAGTATCCGGATTTCGTCGGCTTGAATTCGTCGGACGTTCAACGACACCAGGGCAACCGGGAGTTGGTCATTCCTTCGAGTACGTCAGCCGCTCCCCGCTGCTCGTGTTCACACGCTGGAGCGTGTAGTCCGTCAGGAGGGTGACCTCGGTGGCCTCGCCCGGGGTGCAGGCGGAGCGTGGCTGCCCGACGGTCACGGTGGACGGGCCGATCCTCAACGGGCCGTCGGAGCCGGGGTCGCCGGTCAGCTCGCCCTCGAACACACAGTGGTAGGTGCCGCCTCCCCTGGTGGGGCCGTCCGCCACGAGGGACAGGACCGTGTCGCCCGGCTCGCCCTGCTGGATGGTCAGGGAGCGGGTGTGCTGCCCGTCGGCGTTGTCGATGGTGGTGGTCCAGGTGCCGAGGTACGCGGTGGGGATCGCGCCGTTCGCCGGGGCGGTGGTGGTGTCCGGCCGCGAGGTCTCCGTGGAGGGGCCGGAGTCCGAGGGGGTGCCGGTGTCCTGCGTGGGGGTGGGGCGGTCGTCGGCCCGGTCGTCCTCACCGCCCTGCATCAGCGCGTACACCGAGCCGCCCGCGGCCAGCGCGACGACCAGGGCGATCACGACGAGCAGCGCGGTGGAACGGCCGTTGCGGGGCGGGCCCTGCGGGGGGCCGTACGGCGGTGGGCCGTAGGGCGGGGGTGTGCCGTACGGGGTTGAGCCGTACGGAGGTGGGCCGTAGGGCGGGGTGGAGCCGGGCTGGGGGTGTTGCTGGGGGTAGCCGTAGGCCGGGTACGGGGGTGGCGCCTGAGGGCCGGGCGGTACGCCCTGGCTCGCGACCATGGTGGGCAGGTGGTTCAGCGGTGGGGCCTCGCCCGGCTGGCCCGGTGGGGGCGGAGCGGATGCCTCCGGCGTGGGATTCGGCTGTGATTCGTCGGCGGCCGGGGCGTGTTCGGGGGTGGCGTCGGCTCCGTCTTCCGGCTGCGGGGCGGTGGGGGCTGGTCGCGCCCACGCGGCGGAGCCGCCCATGTCAGGGTCCCGCGCCCCTTGGGTATCCGGATCCTCTGTTTCCAGCAATCGCACCGCATGCCGCCCCAGTTGGGCCACCAGTGCGCCCGGGAGCCACGGGTCGAGGGCGCGGCCGTCGGAGACGGTGTCGTCCGCGCCGGTGCGTTCCAGGACGCGGTCGAGGGTCGGGCGGGCGGCGGGGTCCTTGCGGAGGCAGTCGCGGACCAGGTCGGCGATGCCCTCGGGGACGCCCGTCAGGTCCGGTTCCTCCTGGGCGATGCGGAACATCAGCGCGTGCACACCGCTGTTGGCGGTGCCGAAGGGCAGTTCGCCGGTCGCGGCGTAGGCGAGGACGGAGCCGAGACAGAAGACGTCGCAGGCCGGGGTGATGCGGTCGCCCCGCACCTGCTCGGGTGCCATGAAGCCGGGCGATCCGACGAGCGCGCCGGTGCGCGTGAGCCCGCCGTCCGTCACCGTCTCCAGGGCCCGTGCGATACCGAAGTCGATGACGCGCGGGCCGTCGATGGTGACCAGCACGTTGGACGGCTTGAGGTCGCGGTGCACGATGCCGGCGGCGTGGATGTCCTTCAGCGCGTGCGCGAGCCCGGCCGCGAGGATGCGGACCGTCCGCTCGGGCAGGGCGCCGTGGTCGTTCCCGACGACCTGCTGGAGACTCGGCCCGGCGACGTACCCGGTGGCGACCCACGGCACGGCCGCCTCGGTGTCCGCGTCCAGCACCGGCGCCGTCCAGTGCCCGCCGACCCGCCGCGCGGCCCGCACCTCCTGCCGGAACCGCTCCCGGAACTCCTCCTGCGCGGCCAGTTCCTCGCGCACGAGTTTCACGGCGACCGTACGGCCGCGCTCGGAGCGGGCCAGATACACCTGCCCCATCCCACCGGCACCGAGCCGCGCCAGCAGCCGATAGGCACCGATGCGTACGGGATCCCCAAGCCCCAGCTTTTCCATCGCTCAGCCGCCTTCCCCCCACACGTGAGCAACAGATCGAGAATAGTGCGGGGGCGTGTCGGGGTGACCTGGGCGAACTCTACGGTTCCGTAACAGGCGGACCCACCTGGTCGAGAACTGTGGACAGGCGTTCCAAGAGCCGCACCGCCTCCGCCAGTTCCGCCTCCCCGAACTCCTCCGCCAGCCGGTCGGCGAAGGCCGCGTGCCCGGGGTCGATCCGGGTGATCGCCGCGCGTCCCTCCTCGGTCGGCGCGAGGAGCTTGGCCCGGCGGTGCGCGGGGTTGGGCCGGTACTCGGCGAGGCCGCGCTCCACCAGCAGGTCGGCGATGCGCTGCACGCTCTGCCGGGTGATGCCCATGGCGCGGGCGATGCCGGAGACGGGCAGCGGCTCACGGAGCACCGCGCCGAGCACCTGCCACCAGGCGGCGGTGAGCCCGGCCGGCCGGGCCAGTTCCTCCGCGACGGCGAGAAACTGGCCGTTGAGCCTGAACACCCCCAGGGCGCTGCGGCTGAGCAGGTCCTGACGCTCCCGGCTCACAGCGCCCCGGCCTTCTCCAGCACCGCGTACGCCGCCGCGTCGGAGTCGTGGAACAGCCGGTACCAGGCGTCGAGCACCTCGCCCTCGTAGACCCCGAGCAGCCGGAGGATCTCCCGGGCGAAGGCGACGGGCTCGGTCGGGCCCGCGGTGACCAGGGGGCCGTCGGTGACGGCGTCGGTCTCGACGTAGCGCTCGCCGCCCGCGTAGCCGGTCGCGGCCAGGTAGAAGGAGACCGCGCTGGTGTGGTCGCGGTCGTCCAGCAGGCCTTCCCGGGCCAGTCCGGCGGTGGCCCCGCAGATCGCGGCGACCGGCACGCCCGCCTCCAGGAAGGCCCGGGCCTTGCGTGCGAAGGGCGCGAGGTCGTCACTCGTGTCCCAGAGGTCGGCTCCCGGGAGGATCAGCAGCGCGCTGTCCTCGGGGCGTACGTCGTCCAGGGCCGCGTCGGGCTGGATGCGCAGTCCGCCGGTGCTGGTGACCGGGGCGGTGGTGGGGCCGACCGTCCGGATGGTGTGGCCGGCGCGGGCGAGCTGGGCCGTGGCGTGGCCGGTCTCCCAGTCGGCGAGGGTGTCGTAGACGGCGAGATGGACGGGCTTGGCGCTCATGGCTCCTCCTGGAGTTCCGAGTATGACAACATACTGTCGATTGGGCAGCATGCTGTCAATACCCGTGGGAAGGCCCTCCGCGTGACACCTCCCCCGTCGACAACCTGTCGCGGAAACCCCCGGACCTCACACACGACGCCGATTTCCCGGCCGCGTCCGGCGTGCCTACGCTCGCCCGCATGACCCCTCAGCCGAACCCCGAAGCCGGTGCCGCCGTCAAGGCCGCCGACCGTGACCATGTGTTCCACTCCTGGTCCGCCCAGGAACTCATCGACCCGCTCGCCGTCGCCGGCGCCGAGGGGTCGCACTTCTGGGACTACGACGGCCGCCGCTACCTCGACTTCTCCAGTGGGCTCGTCTACACGAACATCGGCTACCAGCACCCCAAGGTCGTCGCCGCGATCCAGGAGCAGGCGGCGAGGATGACGACCTTCGCGCCCGCGTTCGCGATCGAGGCGCGCTCGGAAGCGGCGCGGCTGATCGCCGAGCGGACCCCGGGCGACCTGGACAAGATCTTCTTCACCAACGGCGGCGCCGACGCCGTCGAGCACGCCATCCGCATGGCCCGTCTGCACACGGGCCGCCCGAAGGTGCTGTCGGCGTACCGCTCGTACCACGGCGGCACGCAGCAGGCCGTGAACATCACGGGCGACCCGCGCCGCTGGGCGTCCGACAGCGGCACGGCCGGGGTCGCGCGCTTCTGGGCGCCCTACCTCTACCGCTCCCGCTTCTACGCCGAGACCGAGGAGCAGGAGTGCGCGCGGGCGCTGGAGCACCTGGAGACGACGATCGCCTTCGAGGGGCCCTCGACCGTCGCGGCGATCATCCTGGAGACGATCCCGGGGACCGCCGGGATCATGGTCCCGCCGCCCGGCTACCTCGCCGGGGTGCGCGAGATATGCGACAAGTACGGGATCGTCTTCGTCCTGGACGAGGTCATGGCCGGGTTCGGGCGGACCGGTGAGTGGTTCGCGGCCGACCTGTTCGACGTCACGCCCGACCTGCTGACCTTCGCGAAGGGCGTGAACAGCGGCTATGTGCCGCTGGGCGGTGTCGCGATCTCCGGCGCCATCGCGGAGACGTTCGGGAAGCGGCCGTACCCCGGCGGTCTGACGTACTCCGGGCACCCGCTGGCCTGCGCGGCGGCCGTGGCGACGATCAACGTCATGGCGGAGGAGGGCGTCGTCGAGAACGCGGCCCGGCTGGGCGCGTCCGTGGTCGGGCCGGAGCTGCGCGCGCTCGCCGAGCGGCACCCGAGCGTCGGCGAGGTGCGCGGCACCGGCATGTTCTGGGCGCTGGAGCTGGTGCGCGACCGGGAGACGCGCGAGCCGCTGGTGCCGTACAACGCGGCCGGGGAGGCGAACGCGCCGATGGCCGCCTTCGCCGCCGCCGCGAAGGGCGGCGGGCTGTGGCCGTTCGTGAACATGAACCGGACGCATGTGGTGCCGCCCTGCAACATCAGCGAGGCGGAGCTGAAGGAAGGCCTCGCGGTACTGGACACGGCGCTGTCGGTAGCGGACGAGTACACGGAGTAAACAGCTGTAAACCCGTCAGTAACCGACAACCTGGCGTCTCATTCGAACGCGTAAGGTGGCGGGCTCGTAGACATATACGTGCACGCCACCCGAACGCGACCGAGGGAGACGCCCTGACCATGCCCGGCAGGACCGGCAACGGCGCCGTGACGCGCAGCACCCTGCGCCAGCAGATCGCGGACGCGCTTCGTGACGAGGTGCTGGCCGGACGGCTCCAGCCGGGGCAGGAGTTCACGGTCAAGGAGATCGCCGAGCAGTACGGGGTGTCCGCGACGCCGGTGCGCGAGGCCCTGGTCGACCTCTCCGCGCAGGGGCTCCTCGACGCCGACCAGCACCGCGGCTTCCGGGTCCACGAGTACTCGGCCGAGGACTTCCGCGGCATGATCGAGGCCCGCGACCTGGTCATCGAGGGGATGTTCCACGCCCTGACCTCGGGGCAGCGGGCCTCCCTCCAGCCCGACGACCCCCGGGTCGCCGCCGTGCTCGCCGGGGTCCGGCGGCGCGGCGAGGAGGCCCAGCGGGCCGCCGCGGCCGGTGACCTCACCGTCCTCATCGGCTACGACCTGCGCTACTGGCGCGAACTGGCCGCCCTCTTCGGCAACCCGTACCTGGGCGACTTCCTGCACCGGCTGCGCGTCCAGACCTGGGTGGGCGCGGTGCAGCATCTGCGCCGCCTCCCCGACCTGCGCGGCGAGCTGTGGGCCGGCCACACCGCGCTGGTCGACGCCCTGGCCGCCCAGGACACCGGCACCGCCCGGGCGATCATCGCCGGCTACAACTCGCACTCGCTCGCCTTGATCGAGCGCCTCTCCACCTAGGGACACCAGACAGGCCCTGACGGCCTGCGTCGCGTCTGTCCGTATGGGTATGGGACATGCACGACAGGAGCCCCTGCCGTGCCGCACCGATACCCTTCCCTGACCACCGTGCTATCCGACGCCACCCGAACGCTGAGCTGAGCGAGGAGCCTTCTTTGGCCTGTGACCTGTGGCTGGTACCGCTCGTCGATGTCTTGTGCCACACGCCGGACAACCCGTTCGCCGAGGAACTCGCGCAATACAACAAGGTGCTCGCCGAGGCCGGGTTGCCGCCGGTGCCGGTGTACCAGTACATGCCGGGCCTGTCCGGCGATGTCGCGCCGGTCGCGGGCTTCGACTACGACGCGCTGCACTTCCTGCGCCGCGCCTATCTGCTCCAGGTGTGCGGCCTGCCGGTGACGCCCGTGGACGAACTCGGCGGCGACTACGAGCAGTTGCTGGAGATGTTCGAGTCGACGGCCCAGCAGTCGCATCTCGTCTGGCACTACGACCACGCGGGCGCGTACGTCCCCGTCGACTTCCCCAGCCCGCTCGCCGACGACGATCTCCTCGCGGGCGGCGGCCCGCTGGGCTCCTCGCACGCCCTGCTGCGGGAGCTGGAGACGGTCGCCCCCGCCCTCGGCATCGACCCGGCCAATCCGCCGGCGGCGCCCCAGGCGCCGCCGAACCCCACGGAGCTGGAGGAACCCGCCGCCCCGGCCCCGTACGACCCCAGCCCGTTCGCCCGCGAGCGGCACGTCTGGCTCGGGCTGCACGCGGCGGTCACCCGGAGCCTGGCGCAGGGGTCGATGATCGTCTTCAGCTGATGATCACTTTTGACTGGTGATCACCTTCGGCTGAGG
Source organism: Streptomyces sp. NPDC055506 (assembly GCF_053643595.1). Classification (NCBI taxonomy): domain Bacteria; kingdom Bacillati; phylum Actinomycetota; class Actinomycetes; order Kitasatosporales; family Streptomycetaceae; genus Streptomyces; species Streptomyces sp. NPDC055506. Next base: position 15,858 of record NZ_JBSHKH010000089.1, read on the forward strand.
TCAGCGCAGCTGGGACAGCCCCTTCTGGAGGTCGTCGCTGTTCATGATCGGACAGACCTCGACGTCGGCGTTGAGGTCGCTGAAGAACGACTCCAGCGCGGGAGGCAGCTGCGAGCTGTCCTGCATGTCGAAGACCATGAAGCAGGTCCTGCGACCGCCCATGGGCCCGAAGTAGGCGGCCTCCGGCTTGAGCCTCTCCATGGTCTCCTGCATGATCTGCGGCATCTTGCCGCCCCGGATTGCCTCGTTCGCCTTGTCCGTGTCGAGCGTCGCCTTGAGCATCACGCGCATAGCACTCACTTCTTCGGTCTCGAGGTGATGGGTGACTGCTGCGATTCGCAAGCCCAGAGTATGGCCCGATATGCCCGGCTTACCTCCCTATTGCTCCTTTGGGGCGATGATCACAACGGTCGAGCAGGAACTGGCGACACAGCTCGGCCGGTGACCGCGGGTCACACCCTCGGTCACCGGCCGCGGCAGGAGGCGCCTCAGGCGTCCTACAGGAACGAGTTGATCTCGATCGTCTCGTCCCGGCCCGGGCCCACGCCGATCGCGGAGATCGGGGCGCCCGACATCTCCTCCAGCGCCTTGACATAGCTCTGGGCGTTCTTCGGCAGGTCGGAGAAGGACTTGGCCTTGCTGATGTCCTCGCTCCAGCCCGGCAGCATCTCGTAGACCGGCTTCGCGTGGTGGAAGTCGGTCTGGGAGTACGGGAGCTCCTCGACGCGCTTGCCGTCGATCTCGTAGGCCACGCAGACCGGGATCTGCTCCCAGCCGGTGAGGACGTCGAGCTTGGTGAGGAAGAAGTCCGTCAGGCCGTTCACCCGGGTCGCGTAGCGGGCGATCACCGCGTCGAACCAGCCGCAGCGCCGGTCACGGCCGGTGGTGACACCGCGCTCGCCACCGATGCGGCGCAGCGCCTCGCCGTCCTCGTCGAAGAGCTCCGTCGGGAACGGGCCCGCGCCGACCCGGGTCGTGTAGGCCTTGAGGATGCCGATGACCCGGCTGATCTTCGTCGGGCCCACGCCGGCGCCGGTGCAGGCGCCGCCCGCGGTCGGGTTCGAGGAGGTGACGAAGGGGTACGTGCCGTGGTCGATGTCGAGGAGCGTGCCCTGGCCGCCCTCGAAGAGGACCACCTTGTCCTCCTCCAGGGCCTGGTTCAGGACCAGGACCGTGTCGGCGACGTACGGGCGGAGCTTCTCGGCGTAGGCCAGCAGCTCCTCGACCACCTGGTCCACGGCGATCGCGCGCCGGTTGTAGAGCTTGGTGAGGACCTGGTTCTTGATGTCGAGGGCCGCCTCGACCTTCTGCGTGAGGATCGACTCGTCGTAGAGGTCCTGCACGCGGATGCCGACACGGTTGATCTTGTCCGCGTAGGTCGGGCCGATGCCGCGCCCGGTCGTGCCGATCTTGCGCTTTCCGAGGAAGCGCTCCGTCACCTTGTCGACGGTGACGTTGTACGGCGTGATGATGTGCGCGTTGCCGCTGAGGAGGAGCTTGGAGGTGTCGACACCACGCTCGTTCAGACCGCTCAGCTCGGAGAGCAGGACCGACGGGTCGACGACGACGCCGTTACCGATGACCGGCGTGCAGCCGGGAGACAGGATTCCGGAAGGGAGGAGGTGCAGTGCGTACTTCTGGTCACCCACGACCACCGTGTGGCCGGCGTTGTTGCCGCCCTGGTAGCGCACTACATAGTCCACGGATCCACCGAGCAGGTCGGTGGCCTTTCCCTTGCCTTCGTCACCCCACTGAGCACCGAGCAGCACAAGTGCGGGCACGCGCGTACACCCCTTCCGGGCGGGGCATGTCCATGGTCGAGGGCGAACGCGGCGGTGTACCACCGTGTGCACCGCGACCACCGTTGGCCGCCAACCGTCGGACCGGATGCCCCGGAATAGACGAAGCCCCTGGCGCAATAGCGCAAGGGGCTCTTGCACAAAGATGCTACCCGAGGAAGCGAGGCATGGCCGAGGTGGCGACTTCTCCGACGTCCGAGCAGCTGCTGGTGGTCATCGACCATGTCGCCCGACGGTCGGACGGCGAGTCCGTCCGGATAGCGAAAGACGTGCTCAGCGCGGGTGCCGCCATGAAGGTGTGCCTGCCGGAGGGGCCGGACGAGTTCGCCCGGGCGCTGGCCCGGCGGGGCTCCCGGCGCCCCGTGGTGGTGGGCGACGACCGGGCGCTGATCCGCGCGGTGTCGCTGCTGCACCGGCGTCGGGAGCTGGCCGGATGTGCGCTGTCGGTGGTGCCGGTCGGTGGCGTGCTGTCCCTCGCGAGCTCACTGGGGGTGCCGACGGGGACGGTGGCGGCGGCGCGTGCGGTGCTCGACGGGGTCGAGCGGCGGATGGACCTGATGGTCGACGACAGCGACGGGGTGGTGCTCGGCGCGTTGCGCATACCGCCCCTCACACCCTTCCCGGAGACCGAGGGCCAGGACTCCCGGGCCGAGGATCCGGAGGCGGGCCGCCCGTGGCTGCGGACCTGCCAGTCGCTGGTACGGACCCTGGTGCCGGCCGGCCGCCCGTCCCGGCTCACCGCCGCGCCGGAGCCGGGGCCGTCCCGGCTGCGGGTCGAGGTGGACGGGGAGACCCTCGTCGACCTGAACCAGCCGGTGGAGGCGGTGTCGGTGGCACCCGGCCCCGCGGGGATCGCCTCGGTGGAGGTCCGGCCGGTGTCGGTCGGCGCCGAGGCCTCTCCCCTCCTCGCGGAGGGCCGCACGGTGACCGTCTCGGGGGCGCACTTCCGCTATCGCGCGGACACGGTGGTCTCGGGCCCGGTACGGACCCGGACGTGGCGGGTGCGGGAAGGGGCCTGGGGGCTGACGGTGCCGGCGGTGCCGGCGGTGCCGTGAGTCAGCTCTCGGGGGCCTGGAATCCGGCGGTGTCCAGCAGACAGTCGAAGGGGGCAGGGATCGGAAGCTTCTCGCCGAACGGCCGGGTGATGCGCGACTCGTATCCCTTGGTGGACGGCGTCCACAGGACCGTGGCCTGCTCCTCCTGCATGTCGAGGAGCAGGTAGACGGGGACGCCTGCTCGTCCGTAGACCTCGACCTTGTCGGTCAGGTCGTCATCCCGGGTGGAGGGGGAGGTCAGCTCGGCGACGAAGCAGAGAGCTTCGCCGTCGAGGCGTTTGCTCTCCGTCTCGAAGACGCGCTCATGGGCCGCATGGATGTCCGGCCCGAAGGCCCGCTCGTGCCCTGGAAAGACATACAGGAACGGCGAACGCTCGATCACGTGCCGCTCGGGCAGATGCGGCTCCAGCTGGCCGCACACCAGTCGCATGACGCGCCAGTAGTACCCCTTCGACCACGGCGACACGACGATGTTCCCCCTGACGATCTCGGCCTTGTAGCCGTCGGGCACGTTCAGCTCGTCGAGTGCGCTCAGGAGCTCCTCGAAGCCGCTGTGGGACTTGGTGCCGCTCATCACCGGTCGCTCCGCCATGAGTGTCATGATGCGCCCTCCCCTTTGATGCGGACCACCCGCCACTCAGTGTAGCCAGTTGGTCACTCCAACCCGAACGTCTTCTCCCGGTGCACCCGCCAGCGCTCCATCATCGACTCGACCTCGCCCTGAAGGAATTCGAAGAACGCCAGGGTCTCGGACATGCGGCGGCCCGCCGGGGTGTCGGGGCCGAGGCTGGTGACACCCTCGCGCAGGGCGTCTTCCCAGCGCTTGAGGACGGCCTCGCGGTTGGTCAGGGCCTCGTACCACTGGTCGCCGCGCACCCGGTAGCGCTCCCGGCGTGAACCGGGCTCCCGTTCGCGGGAGACCATGTGCGTCTGGGCCAGGTAGCGCACCGCCCCGGACACCGCCGCGGGGCTGATGCGCAGCTGGTCCCCCAGTTCGGCGGAGGTCAGCGAGCCCTCGTCGGAGGCGAGCAGCGCGGTGAAGACCCGGGCGGGCATCCGCGGCATCCCGGCCTCGACGAGCTGCGCCGCGAAGGACTCAACGAACCTCGACACGGCCTCCGTGTCCCGCGTGTTCCCGGCTGATTCCGTCATGCGGTTCATCCTATCCATGATTCATACGTTTCCTTAACTTCACAAATTTCTGAAAGAAGCGTACGTTCTGAAGCATGACGAAGGCCATCACCGTCTCCGGACTGCACAAGTCCTTCGGGCGGACGCACGCACTCGACGGGCTCGACCTGGAGGTCGACGCCGGCGAGGTCCACGGCTTCCTCGGCCCCAACGGCGCCGGGAAGTCCACCACCATCCGCGTCCTGCTCGGCCTGCTGCGCGCCGACTCGGGCGCCGCGCAGGTGCTCGGCCGCGACCCGTGGGCGGACGCGGTCGAGGCGCACCGCCGTATCGCCTATGTCCCGGGGGACGTGACGCTCTGGCGCAATCTCTCCGGCGGCGAGGTCATCGACCTCTACGGCCGGCTGCGCGGAGGGCTGGATTCCCGGCGCCGTGCGGAACTGATCGAGCGCTTCGAACTCGACCCCACCAAGAAGGGCCGTACGTACTCCAAGGGCAACCGGCAGAAGGTCGCCCTGGTCGCCGCGTTCGCCTCGGACGTCGACCTGCTGATCCTGGACGAGCCGACCTCGGGCCTGGACCCACTGATGGAGGAGGTCTTCCAGCGGTGCGTCGCCGAGGAGCGCGACCGGGGCCGCACGATCCTGCTCTCCTCCCACATCCTCAGCGAGGTCGAGGAGCTGTGCGACCGGGTGAGCATCATCCGCAAGGGCCGTACGGTCGAGAGCGGTTCGCTCGCCGACCTGCGGCATCTGACCCGCACCAGCGTCCTCGCCGAACTCGCGGGCCCGCCCAACGGACTGGCGGACCTGCCCGGCGTCCACGACCTCGACGTGCGGGGGCACCGCGTCCGGCTCCAGGTCGACACCGACCGGCTGGACGGCGTCCTGCGGTCGCTGAGCGAGTCGGGTGTGCGGTCGCTGACGTCGACGCCACCGACGCTGGAGGAGCTCTTCCTGCGGCACTACCAGGACGAGGCCGACGAGGCGGACGAGGCGGCGGCCCGATGACGGCCTTCGCGGTACGGCCCGGCACCTCACGCCAACTGGCCGGCACCGGCACGCTGCTGCGGTTCGCCCTGCGCCGCGACCGGCTGATGATCCCGGTGTGGATCGGGGTCAACGCCCTGATGGTCCTCTCCATGCCGAACACCCTGGAGGGCCTGTACGGCACCCCGGCCGAACGTGCCGACCTGATCCGGCAGATGGCCACCAACTCCTCGCTGCGCGCGATGATCGGCCCCGTCTTCGACGACTCGATCGGCGCCCTGACGGCCTGGCGCGTCGGCGTCTACGCGGGCGCCCTGGCCGCCGTGATGAGCCTGCTGGTCGTCGTACGGCACACCCGGGACGAGGAGGAGAGCGGCCGTCAGGAGCTGGTGGCGTCCGGGATGGTGGGGCGCCGGGCCTCCCTGACGTCGGCCCTGCTGGCGGCGGCGGTCGCGAACGCGGTCCTGGCGCTGCTGGTGACGGCCGGACTCGCCGGGCACGGTACGGCCGGGGCGCTGGCCCTGGGTCTCGGGATCGCCGGGGTGGGGATGGTCTTCGCCACGATGGCGGCGATCGTCGCCCAGCTGACGGAGAGCGCACGGCTGGCCCGCGGGCTGACGGCGGGGGTGCTGGGTGCCGCGTTCGTGCTGCGCGCGGCGGGCGACTCGGCGACGGACGACGGTTCGTCCGTACTGACGTGGCTGTCGCCGCTGGGCTGGCTGGAGAACCTGCGGCCGTACGCGGACGAACGCTGGTGGGTGCCGGCGCTGCTCGCCGGTGCGGTCCTGCTCCAGGGCGCGGTGGCCTACGCTCTGGCCGGCCGCCGGGACATCGGCATGAGCTTCCTGCCCACCCGGCCGGGCCCGGCCACCGGCCGTCTGGGCAGCGCGGGCGCACTGGCCTGGCGGTTGCAGCGGGGCGGTGTGCTGGGCTGGAGCATCGGCTTCCTCCTGGCCGGGGCCGTCTACGGCGGTATGACCGAGGGCGCTGCCGACCTGGTCGGCGACAACGACAACGCCCGGCGGATCTTCGAGCGGATGGGCGGCCGGTCCGGCCTGACGGACGCGTTCCTGGCGTCGATGGTCGGCATGCTCGGCCTGGTCGCGGCCCTGTACATCGTGGCGTCGGTGCTGCGTCTGCACGGCGAGGAGACCTCGGGCCGGGCGGAACCGGTCCTGGCGAACGCGGTCGGCCGCCTGCGCTGGGCCGCCGGGCATCTGGCGATCGCCTTCGGCGGTTCGGCGCTCCTCATGCTCCTGGCGGGCCTGGGCTTCGCCGTCGGCTACGGCCGGGAGACCGGCCCGATCCTGGGGGCGTGCCTCGTGCAGCTCCCGGCGATCTGGGTGATCGGCGGCCTCGCGGTCCTGCTGACCGGCGTACTGCCCCGGGCGGCAGCGGCGGCCTGGGGCGTCGCCGGGGCGGTGCTGCTGATCGGCTGGGTCGGACCCGCGCTGGACGTGCCGCAGGCGGCGCTGGACGTGTCTCCCTTCGGCCATCTGCCCAAGCTGCCGGGCGGGGAGATGGAGTGGGGGCCGGTACTGGTCCTGCTGGGGCTGGCCGCGGTGCTGGTGGCCGCCGGCCTGGCGGGGTTGCGGCGCCGGGACATGACGACCTGAGCGGCGGCGGGAACCGCGCAGCGGCCCGCGTACGTCCATGCCGGGCATGGGACAACGTACGCAGGCCGCGGCCGGTTGTCTGACCGCGGCGGCCGGCGCGGGCGCGGGACTCTCGGTGTGGGCCGTCGACGTCCGGGAGCGCCTCTGGCGGTTCGAGGCGGCCCCGGACTGGAGCGTGCTCTACGCCGAACTGCCGCTGGCGCTCCTCGGCGGGGTCGCCGCTGCCCTGGGGCCTGTCTGACAAATCCCCGTCGTCCGCCCGGAGGGCGGGCTCTGCGGCGTCTGGTGCGTGCGATCGCAAGGCGCCGGAGCGCCCTCGATGGGGGTCCCCCCGCTCGAGCGAAGCCGAGAGTGGGGGAGGAGCCACGTGGGCGGTTCGGCAACGCGGCGAGCGTGCGTGCCAGGCGTCGCAGAGCAGGCGGGGATTTGTCAGACAGGCCCTAAGGCCTGGGCGCTGCTCCGGCGGCTCAGACCTCGACGCTGAGCCCCTCGAGACCCCGGATCACGAAGTTCGGCTTGCGGCGCGGCTCCTCGGCGAGGCGGAGTGCCGGGGTCTTCTCCAGCAGGGCCGCCATCGAGGCCGCCAGTTCGATCCGGGCCAGCGGCGCGCCGATGCAGTAGTGGATCCCCGCGCTGAAGGAGATGTGCGGGTTGTCCGCGCGAGTCAGGTCGAGGCGCGCCGGGTCGGTGAAGACCGCCGGGTCGTGATTGGCGGAGCCGAAGAGCAGGGCGATCTCCGCGCCGCGCGGGATCGTCGTGCCGGCGATCTCGATCTCGTCCAGGACCCAGCGTTCGAAGAGCTGGAGCGGGGTGTCGTAGCGCATCAGCTCTTCGACGGCGGAGGGGATGAGGGTGTGGTCGGCGCGCAGGGCCGCCAGCTGGGCCTCGTTACGGAACAGGGCGTACCAGCCGTTGACCGTGGAGTTCACCGTGGCCTCGTGGCCGGCGTTCAGCAGCAGGACCGCTGTCGAGATCATCTCCTGCTCGGTGAGGCGGTCGCCCTCGTCGTGTGCCTCGATGAGGCCCGAGATGAGGTCGTCGCCGGGTTCCTTGCGGCGGGCCGCGATCAGTTCGCGCAGATAGTCGGAGAACTCGACGGACGCCCTGACCGCCTTCGCCGCCGTCTCCTCGGACGGGTTCAGCTCGTACATCCCGCAGATGTCCGCCGACCAGGGGCGCAGCGGGGCCCGGTCGGACTCCGGGATGCCGAGCATCTCGGCGATCACGGCGACGGGGAGGGGTTCTGCCACGTCCTTGAGCAGGTCTCCGCCGCCGGCCTCCGCCAGCGCCGACGCCAGCTCGTCGGCCAGGCCCCGCACATACGGCTTCAGCCGCTCCACCGTGCGCGGCGTGAACGCCTTCGACACCAGGCGCCGGATCCGGGTGTGGTCCGGCGGCTCCAGGTCGAGCATCCCGTGGTCGTTGAGCGTGTGGAACGGCTCCTGCCCGGCCGGCGGCGCGGTCCGGCCGAACTCCTCGTGGGTGAAGCGGTGCTGGTACGTCCGGCCGAGGCGCCGGTCGCGCAGCAGGGCCGAGACGTCCGCGTGGTGCGGGACGAGCCACTGGTTGGTGGGCTCGTAGTAGTGGACGCGGCCCTGGGCACGCAGCTCGGCGTAGGCGGGGTACGGGTCGGCGAGGAACGCCGGGTCCCACGGGTCGAAGGCAGCCATGGCGGGACGCTAGCCCCACATGCCGTTCACTGACCAGGGGTGATCCTTCACGCGGTCGAGTCGGTGTCGGCTACGCCTCCAAGGGCATCCTCCACAAGGACGACTGGGGCAAGAAGCTCGCCACCGGGGCCCGAGAGCCTCGGGGCGACGTCCCCCTGCTCACACCGGCTAGCCGGGTGTCACCAGCCGCGCCTCGTACGCGAACACCGCCGCCTGGGTGCGGTCCCTGAGGCCCAGCTTCACCAGGATCCGGCTGACATGTGTCTTGATCGTCGACTCGGCGACCACCAGCCGCTCGGCGATCTCCGCGTTCGACAGCCCCTGCGCGATCAGGACCAGCACCTCCGTCTCCCGCTCGGTGAGGTCCCCGTACGCCTGCGCGGAGGGCATGAGACGCGGGGTCTCGGAGAGCTTGGAGAACTCGGTGATCAGACGCCTGGTCACCGAAGGGGCGAGGAGGGCCTCCCCGGCGGCCACGATCCGCACCCCGTCGGCCAACTGGCGGGCCGAGGCGTCCTTGAGGAGGAAGCCGGAGGCTCCCGCGCGCAGCGCCTGGTACACGTACTCGTCGAGGTCGAACGTGGTGAGCACCAGCACCTTCGACTCGCCGTCGCCGGCGACGATCTCGCGGGTCGCCTCGATGCCGTTCAGTTCGGGCATGCGGATGTCCATCAGCACGACGTCCGGGGCGAGTTCGCGGACCTTCGCGACGGCCTCCCGGCCGTTCACCGCCTCGCCGACGACCTCGATCTCCGGCATCGCGTTCAGCAGGACCGAGAAGCCCTCGCGCACCATCATCTGGTCGTCCGCGATCAGCACGCGAATGGTCATGCGTCACCCTCGTCCGGCAGGGTGACCGGCAGGAACACCGCCACCTCGTAGCCTTCGTCGTCCGTCGGGCCCGCCGTCATCTCGCCGTTGAGCATCGACACCCGCTCCCGCATGCCGGTGATGCCGTGCCCGGCGCCGGGCGAGGGCTTGATCAGGCTCGGGTTCGGCGGCGGGCCGTTGACTATGCGCAGCCCCAGCCCGCCGAGCACGTAGCCGATCTCGACACGGGCGGTCGCGCCCGGCGCGTGCCGCAGGGAGTTGCTCAGCGCCTCCTGCACGATCCGGTACGCCGACAGCTCCACGCCCTGCGGCAGCTCGCGCACCGCACCGGTCACCACCTTGTCGACGCTCAGCCCGGCCTCCCGCACATTGGCCAGCAGCACATCCAGTTCGGCGAGCGTCGGCTGCGGGGCGTCCGGGGCCTCGTAGTCCTCGGCGCGCACGACGCCCAGGACGCGGCGCAGTTCCGTGAGGGCCGCCACCGCGTTCACCCGGATCGTGGCGAAGGCCTTCTCCAGCTCCGGCGGCGGGTTCTCCACCCGGTAGGGCGCGGCCTCCGCCTGGATGGCGACCACCGACATGTGGTGAGCCACGACGTCGTGCAGCTCGCGGGCGATCGTCGTGCGCTCCTCCAGCAGGGTGCGGCGGGAACGCTCGTGCGCGGTAACCGTCTGCTGGGCGGTGACCTCCTGCACGGCGTCCCGGCGGATGTGCCGGACGGTGACGCAGAGCAGGATCAGCGCCGAGAGGATCAGCATGGCGCCGGAGTTGCTGCCGTACATGGAGGTCGGGCCGATGCCGCTGTCCGCGACGATGGCGTACAGCGCCGTCAGCACCCACATCCAACCGGCCGTGCGCGGCCTGGTGCGCATCGCCACCACCGTCATCACGGTGAGATGGCTGACGAAGCTGCCGGCCGCCCACGGCCACTCGAACCAGCGGCTGCCGACCACGGCCACGACCGGGGTGGAGACCATGGACACCCAGAACGCCCCCACCGGCCGCACCATGGTCAGCAGCACCGGAACCGCGCAGAACAGACCCATCAGCGCGGCGGGTCCGCCGGAGTCGACGGTGGCGAAGGCCACGGAGATCAGGGCCGCCGTGACGATCAGGGCGTGCGGCGTCCAGGCCGCGTACTCCCGCAGGCGGCCGGGCAGCCGCCGGGCGAACCGCCCGTCGGTGCGCCGGGCCGGCAGCGGCCGGTAGGCGAAAGCGTCATGGATCAGGTCCTGCCGCAGCCCGCGCAGGGAGTCCACCGCCACCCGGTACTCCGGGCTGTGCGGCTTGGCCCCGTCCCCCGGCGGCATGGTCTGGATGGGAGTCGTCTCGGTCACGTACAGAAAGGTAAGCGCACCCCCGGGTCCCGGTCGTCCCCAGTGAGACGGGTTCCTCGGTCTCCCTCTCAGGTACTACGGGGACCGGGACGGCGACTCCAGGGGCGGCGCCTCAGTACCCCGAAGGCCGCACCAGCCCCGACTCGTACGCGAACACCGCCGCCTGCGTCCGGTCCCTGAGGCCCAGTTTCACCAGGATCCGGCCCACATGGGTCTTCACCGTCTGCTCGGCGACGAAGAGGTGCCGGGCGATCTCCCCGTTCGACAGGCCCTGTGCGATCAGGGCGAGCACCTCCGTCTCCCGCTCGGTCAGATCGCAGATGCGTTCCTTGAGCGGGGCGCGGGGCCGGTCGTCCAGCCGGGAGAACTCGGCGATCAGCTTGCGCGTGATGACCGGAGCGAGCAACGCCTCCCCGGCCGCCACCACCCGGACCGCCTCGGCGAGCTGCTCCGACGACGCGTCCTTCAGCAGGAACCCGGAGGCCCCGGCACGCAGCGCGTCGTACACGTACTCGTCGAGATCGAACGTGGTCAGCACCAGCACCCTGATGTCCGGGTGCGCTGCCGTGATCAGCTCGGTGGCCTCGATACCGCCGACCCCGGGCATGCGGATGTCCATCAGGACCACGTCCGGGGAGGTCTCGGCGGCCTTCGCGACGGCTTCCCCGCCCTCCCTCGCCTCGCCGACGACCTCTATGTCGGGCTGGGTGCCGAGCAGCACGGTGAAGCCCTGCCGGACCATCGCCTGGTCGTCGACGATGAGGACCCGGATGGGTTTGCCGCTGCCGCTCGTCATGGGGTTCCTGCCTCGGGGTCGGGGAAGTGGTAGGTGATCCGGTCGGAGCCCGGTGCCGGGTCGGCGGGCGGGGTGTCCGGGAGGAACGCGGTCACCTTGAAGCCGTCCCAGTGCCACGGGTGCGCCGTCATGGTGCCGCCGAGCATGGCGACCCGCTCCCGCATGCCGAGCAGTCCGTGCCCCGCCCCCGTCGAGGGCGACGCCGGTCCGGTCGGCCGGGAGTTGACTATCTCCACCTCCAGCCCGTCCGGCAGGTACGTGAGACGGACCTTGGCGCTCGCGCCGGGCGCGTGCCGCAGGACGTTGCTCAGGGCCTCCTGCACGATCCGGTACGCCGACAGCTCCACACCGGGCGGCAGCGGACGCCGCTCGCCGTTGATCTCCGTGGTGACCTCGCGGCCGGCCGCCCGGGTGTTCTCCACCAGCGCGTCGAGCCGGTCGAGGGTGGGCTGCGGCGCGTGCTCGGCGGTGCCGGTGGCGCCGCCCGGGCCGACGGGCGCCTCCCCCGGCCCGGGGTGCTCCGAGCGCAGCACGCCCAGCACCCGGCGCAGCTCGGTCAGCGCCTCCAGGGCGTTCTGCCGGATGCCCGCGAGGTTCTCCTTGAGCTCGTCGGGCGGGTTCTCGACGAGATGCGGGGCGACCTGCGCCTGGATGGAGATGACCGACATGTGGTGCGCCACCACGTCGTGCAGTTCCCGCGCGATACGGCTGCGCTCCTCCAGCAGGGTGCGCCGGGTGCGCTCCTCGGCGGTGAGCGTGGTCTGCTCGATGAGTTCCGCACGGGCCTCGCGTCTGCCGCGCAGCGCGGTGCCGACGACCACGACGACGGCGGACAGCGGGACCGCGACCGTGCCGGTGGCGTCGTAGTTCACACCGGCCGACCACCAGCCCTGGAGGACGGAGGTGAGCACCACCGTCACGGCCAGCGCCTCCACCGCCGCGCGGGTGCGCACGCGGAGCGCGAGCAGCAACAGCACGAACAGGTGGGAGATGATCCCGGCCGCCGTCCAGGGCCAGGTGTAGGTCTCGGCATCGGAGCCCAGCCGGCTGTGCAGCAGGACGGCGCCCAGCACCCAGCTCACCGTGGACAGCCACCACCCCGGGACCGGCCGCCACATCCCGAGGATCATGGCTCCGGCCTGCCCGCCCGCGACCAGAAACGCCGCCCCGGTGTTCAGCTGGCCGTTGTCCACCATGTCGCCCATGGCCCCGACCAGGACGCCGAACGCGGCCAGGCACACCAGGCCGTGCGGCAGCCAGCGCAGCCAGGTGGAGGGCGGCAGCGGGTCGGCCCGGACCGTCCACAGGTCCTCGCGCAGCGCCCGCAGCCAGCCCCCGCCGCGCGCTCGCAGCGCGCGGCCCGCCCCCGTGTCCGTCACGCGGCCCAGCCTAGACATGGCGGGCCTCCGCCGCTGTCCCCCGACCGGACGGACGGTGCTCCCGGACGACCCGCGACCGCCGGCCCCGCCGGCCGCTCCGCACGCCCTGCTCGCCGCCCTTCTCGCCGCCCTGTTCGCAGAATCGGAAGGCGGCCCAGCAGACCGCCAGGGCCAGGGCGAACACGGGAAGCCACAGGAGCCGGGCCCCCACCCAGTCGAGCCCGTCGGGCCGTGTGTGCAGCCCGGGGTGCCGGCCCGCGAGGAGGCCGGTGGCCGTCGTGGCCATCAGGGCCGTCTGATGCCACAGAAAGATGGTCATCGCGGAAAGGTTGACGAGCGCCACCGCCGCCCAGGCCACCGGTCGGCGCATCGCGTTCCGCAGCCGCTCGCGCAGCAGCAGGGCGAGACCGCACTGAGCCAGGCCGAAGGTGACGACGGCCAGCGTCGGCGGGTCCAGGTTGGACATGCCCTCGCCCGGGACGCCGACCATCGACGCCGGGTAGCCGGCGAAGACGACGAGCACGGCGGTCGCCGCCGCGCCGCAGCCGAGCAGGACCCAGCCCGCGCGGCGGCCCTCCAGCTCGCCTCGGGTCCAGGCCGCGCCCAGGGTGTAGGGCACCATCCAGCCCGCCGCCACGTTCACCCAGCCCAGCCAGGAGGGGCCGCCCAGGCCGAACCGCACAAGGTCCACGTGCAGTACGACGGCCAGCGGCCACAGCGGGTTCAGCCGGGTCAGCAACGGAGTCGCCGCCGTCAGCGCGGCGAACACCACCAGGAACCACAGCGGGGACAGCGCCAGTTTCACCAGCGTGCGGACCGTCCCGAACTCGGTGCCCGACAGCAGCAGGGCGAGCGCGGCGATCGTCCACAGGCCGAGGACGGCCGCGACCGGCTTGAACAACCGGGTCAGACGGCCCGTCAGCCAGCGGTGGTACGGGACGCCCCGGGCGCGGGCCGAGAGGTAGCCGCGCGTGGCGACATGGCCGCCGACCAGGAAGAACACGGCGAGTGTCTGGAACAGCCAGGAGACGGGCGTCAGCCAGGGCATGTCCTTGAGCGGGCTCGCCGTGCGCAGGGCGCGGCCGTCGGAGACCAGGGCGGTGACCAGCCAGTGGCCGAGGACGACGCCGAGCACCGCCGCGGCGCGCAGGGCGTCCACGGCCCGGTCCCGGCCGGCCGGGGTGGCCGTACCGACGCGGTCGGCGCCGCGGAGCACCGCGTGCCGGACACCTCGTACGCCGATGCCGGTCATCCGTACACCGTTGTCAGCCATGGGTCACCGCCTTGGTCTCGCCCAGGACGATCCGGGTCAGGTTGGTCAGGGAGGCCGAGCCGGGCCTGAAGTAGTCGCTGTGGCCGCCGTCGCCGGCGGTGAAGACCCGGGCGCCGAAGGCCGGGGAGACGGGGTCGGTACCGAAGCCGACGGTGGTGCCGAACAGGTCCGCGCTGAGATGCGGGACGTTCGCCACCCAGTCGTCGCCGCCGAGGGCCGCCCAGACCCGGGCGCGGGTGCGCAGCTCGGCGGCGGAGTCCGCGCCGGTTCCGGGGCTGCCGACGAGCACGAGGTCGTCGACGGCGAGCCCGGCGGTGGCCCGCCCGCAGACGACCGAGCCGTACGAATGGCACAGCAGCGAGACGCGCGGTCCGTCGCCCGCTATGGCGCGCAGGTCGGCGACCAGGGAGCGCAGCCGCGGGGCCGCCTGCTCCGCCCTGCCGGTCGTGGTGACCGTCGTGCTGACCGTGCCCGGCGTCTCGTAGCCCAGCCAGGCCACCACCGCGGTGCGCGTGCCCGCCGGGGCCTGCCGGACGAGCTGCCCGTACAGCGCGGCCGCGGCCGCGTGGAACCGGCCGTAGGTGTCGAGGCTCGTGTCGGAGCCGGGGACCAGGACGGCTATCCGGTCGGCCCGGCCGAGGTCGCCCAGGACCTCCGTCACCCGGCCGGAGCCGCGGCCGTCGAAGGCGAGAAGACGCCGGGCCGGCGCGGCCAGCGAACGGTCCGTCGCGGCCCGGGCCCGGTCGTGATGGCCCGCGGCCATCCGGGCCGCTTCGGCGGCGTTGGCACGGTTGGCCGCGTACGCCTCGTCCAGCGTCGACGCGCTGAGCGAAGCGAGAGTGGCGGGTGCGGGCGCGGGGATCTCCGGCCGCACCGCCCCGGAAAGAGGGAGAACCACCGCACCCGTGACGAGAGCGGCGAGCGCGGCACGACGCCATCGGCCGACGCGACGCCGCACACCACCGCCGACGCGACGCCGCACACCACCGCCGTCGCGGTCACCGTCGCCGTCGCCTCGGCCGTCACTACGGCCATCGCTACGGCCGTCGCTACGGCGGTACCTCGATGCGGACCCCATGGTCGTCCCCCTCCAGCGCACCCGGCCATCGGGTCTGCACGGAAGGGAAGTTACGGAGCGGGACTCGTCGTCCGCGTCCCACCGGGGAACTCACCTGCGGAGTAGCTCTCAGGTACTACGGGTATGGCCGGGGGCCCCTCTAAGGGTCCGGTCGGGAAGGCCTGTCACCAGGCCAGCTGCTCGATCTCCTCCGCCACCACGGCACACGCGTCCGCCGCCGGGTCGATGAGCGGGAAGTGCCCCACGTCCTCCAGCAGCGTCACCCCCACCATCTCCCCGGCCTTCGCCGCCGCCTCCGCGTACGACTCGGCGACCATCTGCGGCACATCGAGGTCCGCCCGGCCCTGGACGAGGGTGGTGGCGATGCCGGTGGGCAGCAGCAGCGCGGGGTCCGCGTACGGCTGACGCTCGGCGAAGTGCTCGTCCCCGCCCAGGAGTTGGCGTACGGCACCCCCGCACACGTCCAGCTTGTCGGCGACCGCGAAGTCCGCGATCGGGGCGAGGGCGACCACGCCCCGCAGGGCCGCCGGGCCACCGGTGCGCCAGGGCGAGCCGGCCGGCAGGACGTGCCGGGCCGCACCCCACAGCGCGAGGTGCCCGCCCGCCGAGTGGCCGGTGAGGACCGTACGGCGCGGGTCGGCCTGCGGCAGGTGTTCCCGTACGAGCGCGGGCAGGGCGTCCAGCGCGGCGGCCACGTCGTCGAAGGTGTCGGGCCAGCGGCCCGCGAGGGAGTCGTCACCGCCGCCGCACCGGTACTCGGCACTGGCCACGGCGAATCCGCGACGGGCGAGGAAGTCCGCGAAGGGGCTGATGTGACGCCGGTCGTACGGCGCCCGCCAGGCACCGCCGTGCAGCACGAGCACGACCGGGGCGAGTCCGCCCGGGCCGGCCTGCACGCGCGGGGCGTAGAAGTCGATCACCTGGTCGGGGTGGTCGCCGTAGGCGGCGGTGGCGTCGGGGCCGACGGGCTCGTGGGAGAACGCCGACTTCTCCTCGGCAGCGGCCCGTGCTGCTGCGACGTCGTCCGTCATGCTCCAACCTTCCAGCGAAACGAGCGAGAACGTACGGGCGGACCAGGTCAGAAGTCGGCCGTTGGCCGGGACGGTACCAGGCACGTGACATGCGCGGACACGTGGATGTCACGCTGGGTGAAGATCGGGCGGTTCAGCCGTTTCCTTGCGTCTACGGCGAGTTGGTGACGAACGGCGAGTCGGCACCGAACGGCCCCCGCGGCGGCAGGGACCGTCCGTCACGGTCGGCTCACCCCAGCGTCGCCGCCAGCACCCGCGCCGCCCGCTCCACGTCGGCGAAGCCCACGTACAGCGGCGTGAACCCGAAGCGCAGCACGTCCGGCGCCCTGAAGTCGCCGACCACACCCCGCTCGATCAGCCGTTTCATCACGTCACCGGCGTCGTCACAGCGCAGGGCGATCTGGCTGCCCCGCTCCGAGTGCGCCACCGGCGTCAGGCACTCGACCCTGCCCTCCGGCACGTACTCCGCCACGCACTCCAGGAAGAAGTCCGTCAGCGCGAGGGACTTGGCCCGCACCGCCTCGACCGGCACCCCCTCCCACACCTCCAGGGCCGCCTCCAGGGCGAGCATGGAGAGGATGTCCGGCGTACCGACCCGGCCGCGCGGCGCACCGGAGGCCGGTTCATAGGCAGGGCGCATCCCGAACGGCTCGGCGTGGGAGTTCCAGCCGGGCAGCGGGGAGTCGAAGCGGTCCTGGAGCTCGCGGCGCACATACAGGTACGCCGGTGAACCCGGCCCGCCGTTCAGGTACTTGTAGGTGCAGCCGACCGCCAGGTCCACCCCGTGCTCGTCGAGCCCGACCGGCAGGGCGCCCGCGCTGTGGCACAGGTCCCACACGGCGAGCGCGCCCGCCTCGTGCACGGCGGCCGTCAGCGCCGGCAGGTCGTGCAGCCGGCCGGTGCGGTAGTCGACGTGGTTGAGGAGCACGGCGGCGGTACGGCCGGACAGCGCGCCCGGCACCTGAGCCGGTGTCACCGGCCGCAGGGTGCGGCCGGTCATCCGCGCCGCCGACTCGGCGATGTACCCGTCGGTGGGGAAGGTCGTGGCGTCGACGAGGATCTCGTCGCGGTCGTCCCCGGCGAGGCGGACGGCCCCCACAAGTGCCTTGAAAACATTGACACTTGTCGAGTCGCCTACCACGATCTGCCCGGGCTCCGCCCCGACCAGCGGGGCGATCCGGTCACCGATCCGCTCGGGCGCCGTCCACCAGCCGCTCTCCTCCCAGGACCGGATGCGCAGCTCGCCCCACTGGCGCCGTACGACGTCCTCGACCCGTCCGGGCACGACTGCCGGCAGCGCACCGAGCGAGTTGCCGTCGAGGTAGACCACATCGTCGAGGACGAAACCGTCCCGCTTGCCCCGCAGTTCGTCGGCGGCGTCCAGCTTCTCGGCCCTCATCGCCAGTTCAGACATAGGACCGCGCCGTCCACAGCTCGGGGAACACGTTCTTCTGCGCGCGCTTCTCCAGCCAGGCCACCCCGGCGGAGCCGCCCGTGCCGGTCTTGGAGCCCATCGCGCGGCGGGTGGCGACCAGATGGTCGTTGCGCCAGCGCCACACCAGCTCGGCGACATCGCTCAGCGCCTCGCCCAGCCGGGCCAGTCCGTCGCTCTCGTCACCCGAGTAGACGGCTGTCCAGGCCGCCTCCACCTCCGGCGACGGCTCGTAGCGCTTCGCCACGTCACGCCGCAGCACGGCCTCCGGGACGTCGTACCCGCGCCGCGCGAGCAGCCGTACGACCTCGTCGTACAGGCTCGGCTCGTGCAGTGCCTTCTCCAGCTCGGCGTGCACGCGCGGCGCGCCCCGGTGCGGGACGAGCATGGACGCGGACTTCTCGCCGAGCAGGAACTCCATCCGCCGGTACATCGCCGACTGGAAGCCGGAGCCCTCGCCGAGGGCGCTGCGGTAAGAGTTGAACTGGGCGGGCGTGAGCTGGGCGAGCGGCCTCCAGGAGGCGTTGAGCGCCTCCAGCTCGCGCACGGACCGCTTCAGCGCGGCGGTCGCGGTGGGGATGTCGTCGGAGCGCAGTGCCCGCGCGGCCGTCTCCCACTCGTGGACGATGACGGTGAACCACAGCTCCATCACCTGGGTCGTCACCAGGAAGACCATCTCTCCCGGGTCGTCCGAGAGGGTGTGCTGGAGGTGGGTGAGCACGTCCGCCTTGACGTAGTCCTCGTACGGCGTCGTGCCTTGGAAATCGAGATGCGGGGTCTCGGGCTCGTGAGCCTCGTGGGACATCGCTGTCTCCTGCAGATAACTCCGGGTAGCGGTCCGCCCCTGCCGATTCCGGCACGGGGGCCCCGGTCCCCAGGGGCATACTCCGCAATAGTCCCCCGGAACCGCAAGGCCCGCCCGCTGACCGGACGGACCTCGCGTGCAGAACGCTCTCAGCCCAGGACCTGCGCCGCCGTCGGCGAGGAGTCCTTGAGGAACTGGGAGCAGCGCTCGTACTCCTCCTGCTCGCCGATCGTCTGCGCGGCACGGGCGAGGGCGTGCAGGGCCCGCAGGAAGCCGCGGTTCGGCTCGTGCTCCCACGGCACCGGGCCGTGGCCCTTCCAGCCGCTGCGGCGCAGCGCGTCCAGGCCGCGGTGGTAGCCCGTACGGGCGTACGCGTACGACTCCACGGCCGCGCCCCGCTCGAACGCCTCGTCGGCGAGCTGCGCCCAGGCGAGCGAGGAGGTCGGATGCGCGGCGGCGACGTCGACCGGCGCGGTACCCGACGCGAGCAGCTCACGCGGCCCGGGGTCGTCGGGCAGATGGGTCGGGGGCGGACCCCCGAGAAGGTTCTCGTGAATGGACATGCACCAAGTCTGCGCCATCCCACTGAGCTGCGGAAACCAGTCGCGCTCAGCTGCGGGCAATCGTGCCGCCCAAGCCGCCTGAGCTGCGGGCACCGGCCCCACCGAGCCGCGGGCACCGGTCCTGCATAGCTGCGGGCAATCGTGCCGCCAAGGGCGGCACGGGTGGGCGCAGCGGCACCCC
>NZ_JBSHKH010000090.1:0-34725 GCF_053643595.1 Streptomyces sp. NPDC055506
GGTTCGGCGGGCCCCACGTGTGTTCGGGCGGTGCTCCTGCGGGACGTCAGTGTCCGGCGTCGCTCGGCGTCGGTCCGCCGGGCGCGGCCTCGGGGTCGGGGCCCTTGGCGGCTTCGGTCTCGCTGTAGATGTCCGGCTCGAGGTAGATCACGCGGGCGATCGGGACGGCCTCGCGGATGCGGGACTCGGCGGCGTTGATCGCGGCGGCGATCTCGGTGGCCGTCTCCTCGTGGCGGACGGCGATCTTCGCGGCGACGAGGAGTTCCTCGGGGCCGAGGTGGAGCGTGCGCATGTGGATGATGCGGGTGACCGTGTCGCCGTCGACGAGGGCGGTCTCGATCTTCTGCGTCTCCTCGACACCGGCGGACTCGCCGAGCAGCAGCGACTTGGTCTCGGCGGCGAGGACCAGGGCGATCAGGATGAGCAGGATGCCGATGCAGAGGGTGCCGATGCCGTCCCAGACGCTGTCGCCGGTGAGCAGGGCGAGGCCGACGCCGCCGAGCGCGAGGATCAGGCCGACGAGGGCGCCGAGGTCCTCCAGGAGCACGACCGGGAGCTCAGGGGCCTTGGCGTGGCGGACGAACTCCGTCCAGGAGCGGCGCCCGCGCAGGACGTTGGACTCCTTGATGGCCGTGCGGAAGGAGAACGTCTCGGCGATGATCGCGAAGACCAGGACGCCGACCGGCCAGTACCAGTGCGTCAGCTCGTGCGGGTGCTTGATCTTCTCGTAGCCCTCGTAGAGGGCGAACATGCCGCCGACCGAGAAGAGGACGATGGAGACGAGGAAGGCGTAGATGTAGCGCTCGCGGCCGTAGCCGAAGGGGTGTTGCGGGGTGGCCTCGCGCTTCGCCCTCTTGCCGCCGAGGAGGAGGAGTGCCTGGTTGCCGGAGTCGGCGAGCGAGTGCACGGACTCGGCGAGCATCGAGGACGAGCCGCTGAAGAGGAACGCCACGAACTTCGCTACCGCGATCGCGAGGTTGGCGGCCAGTGCCGCCACGATCGCCTTGGTTCCGCCTGACGCGCTCATATGTTCGCGTTGTCCCTTCGTACGCCGTTTCAGGGCCCGGGCGCTCGCCTTGGTGCGTCGCCCTTGGCTTTGCCCGTGCTTGACGGTGGGCCATTGTTGCAGCCCGCTCCGGCGGGAGCGCGCCAGGTCACCGTCCAGGGAGGTCAGGCGATGACCGTGGCCCGGAAGAGCGTGCCGGTTCCGGACACTTCGGCCTTTTCGCCGGCCGGGACGAATACGGACCGGCCCGGGGTCAGCTCGTGCTCGCCCGCGCGGACGGCGCCGGCCGTGCAGAGCAGGATCTGCGGGGTCGGGCGGGTGAGGTCGTGGGTGGCGCCGGCCTCGGGCAGGACATAGCGGGAGAGGCGGAACTCGTCGATCGGGGTCTCGTAGACCTCTTCGCCGTCCGGGGAGGCCTCGGGGCGCAGGACGCCGGGGTCGCCGGCGCGGAAGTGGACGATGCGCAGCAGTTCGGGGACGTCGACGTGCTTGGGGGTGAGGCCGCAGCGCAGGACGTTGTCGGAGTTGGCCATGATCTCCACGCCGAGGCCCTGGAGGTAGGCGTGCGGGACGCCGGCGCCGAGGTAGAGGGCCTCGCCGGGCTGGAGCCGGACGTGGTTGAGCAGCATCGCGGCGATGACGCCGGGGTCGCCCGGGTAGTGGTGGGCGATGTCGGCGTAGGGGGCGTAGGCGCCGCCGAGACGGTCGCAGGCGGCGGCCGCTTCCTCGACCGTACGGGACATCTCGTCCGGGTCGGCGGTGAGGATCGCCGTGAGGACCTCGCGCAGGGCCGCGTCCTCGGGGTGGGCGTGCAGCAGGTCGACGTACGGCTTGAGGGAGTCGACGCCGAGGTCGTCAAGGAGGCCGGCGGCCTCGAGCGGGTCCCGGAAGCCGCACAGGCCGTCGAACTCGGTGAGCGCGCAGATCAGTTCGGGCTTGTGGTTGGCGTCCTTGTAGTTGCGGTGCGGGGCGTCCACGGGGATGGAGCGGCGCTCCTCGTCCGCGTAGCCCTCCTTCGCCTGCGCCAGGTCGGGGTGGACCTGGAGGGAGAGCGGGGCTCCGGCGGCGAGGATCTTGAGGAGGAACGGCAGGCGGGGGCCGAACTTGGCGACGGCGGCCGGACCCAGTTCCTTCTCGGGGTCGGCGTCGACGACCTCGACGAGCGTGCCCCGGTCGGTGCGCGAGGGTGCGCCCGGGTGGGCGCCCATCCACATCTCCGCCTGCGGCTCGCCGGTCGGTTCGACGCCGAGCAGGTTCGGGATGGCGGTCGGGGAACCCCAGGCGTAGGGGCGGATGGTGTTGTCGAGGCGGTCCATGGGGATCTCTCTGGTCCTGTGAGTGCGTACGTACGCCTGCTGCTCCGGGGCGGTTGCCGCGTGGGCGTCAGGGTGTCCCGGGCATGATCAGGCCCTCGAAGCGAGCGCCAGGTAAACGGCGGCGAAATCCGTGATGGCGATCAGTTCGGCGAGGGTCTCCAGTTCGTCGCCCGCCTCCGGTTCCAGTTCGCTGATCGGGGTGTCGTGGCTGAGGGCCAGGTCGCGGGCGCCGGGGGCGGCGGTGAGGCCGCCGATGGGGCGGTCGCGGAGCAGCACCACGCGCGCGTGGAGGGCGGGTGCCTCCTCGACGCGGTCGCGGAAGAAGTCGTCGGGGTCGGCGCTGGCGGCCAGCGGGCCGGCGAGCAGTGCGCTGTGTGCGGCGAGGGCCTCGGGGAGTTCGGCGACGACGGCGGGGGTGCCGGACAGTTCGGCGAGGGCGGCGGCGAAACGGCGGCCCGCGGGTCCGGCCGAGACGCCCTCGGTCCAGACGATGGGGAGGGCGTCGGCGAGTTCGGCGGCCAGGGTCTTGGCGGCGTTGCTGTACGTCGCGATGGCGGGGCCGCAGCGTTCGGCGATGCGGTCGAGGCGGTCGGCGACCTTGCCGAGGGCGTCCGGCGGGGCGGTGAGCACGCCCGCGCGGTCCAGGAGCGCGAGGAGCGGGGTGAGCAGGGCCCACAGGACGCCGGGGGCGGACGCGGCGAAGGGCTCGTCCTGGTCGTACGGGGCGGTCGCCATGGGGACGAACAGGCCGTGCGAGCCGTTCACGGCGTCGGCGAGCGGGGACCTGCTGGGGGCTACGGCGACGACGGTGCAGCCGCGGCGGTAGGCCTGCTCGGCGAGGAGGGACAGGCCCGGTTCGGTGCCGTCCGGGGTGGTGATCAGGAGGAGGTCCACTGAGCCGACCCAGCCGGGCAGTTCCCAGCGCAGGGCGCCCGCGGCGGGGGCGACGCCGGTGGGGGCCAGGCGGGTGACCGGGCTGCCGGCGCCGGCGAGCGCGCCGAGGAGGTCGGCCGCGTGGGTGGCTGCGGCGCCCGGGCCGGCGATGAGGACGCCCCGGGGGCGGCCGTCGGGCTTGAGGTCGTTGATGCCCGCCTCGGCGGCGTGGCGGGCGGCCGTGCGGACGCGCGCGCCGGCTTCCGCGGCGCCGCGGAGCAGGCCTCGGTGGTCGGCCTCCGCGAGGCCCTCAGGGGAGTCGAGCAGCGATTCGTCGAGCATGGGGCGGCAGCCTCCGATCGCCGGGGTCCGTCATGGGGATGTCGTCCTGCCTCGGTGCCCGTTGTGCCGGGAGCCATGCGCACCGGGGGCTCACGCGGGCGTGTCCGCCCGTGTGTCCTACGCGGGGCGGCGGGCCTCGTCGACCAGGAGGACGGGGATGCCGTCACGGACGGGGTAGGCCAGGGCGCAGCTCTGGTCGGTGCAGATCAGCTCGGTGTCCTGCTCCTTGAGCGGGGCGTGGCAGGCCGGGCAGGCGAGGATGTCCAGGAGGCCGGATTCGAGGGGCATATGGCTTCTCTTCCAGGGGTCGGGGCGGTGCGGATGTGCCTGGTCAGGGTACCGCCGGTGAGGGTGGGGCGGAGGGGGAAGGAGCTGAGCTCGCGGTCCTGTCAGCCCCTGATGATCGCCAGCGCCTCGTCCCTGATCCGGGCCATCGTCTCCGGGTCCCTCGCCTCCGCGTTCAGGCGCAGCAGCGGCTCCGTGTTGGAGGGGCGGACGTTGAACCACCAGTCGTCGGCGGAGACGGTGAGGCCGTCGAGGTCGTCCAGTTCGACGCCCTCGCGGGTCTCGTAGGCGGAGCGGATCGCGGCGAGGCGCGCCACCTGGTCGCTGACCGTGGAGTTGATCTCGCCGGAGCCCGCGTAGCGGTCGTACTGGGCGACGAGGGCGGAGAGCGGGCCTGCCTGGCCGCCCAGGGCCGCCAGGACGTGGAGGGCGGCCAGCATGCCCGTGTCGGCGTTCCAGAAGTCGCGGAAGTAGTAGTGCGCGGAGTGCTCGCCGCCGAAGATCGCGCCCGACCGGGCCATCTCCGCCTTGATGAAGGAGTGGCCCACCCGGGTGCGGACCGGGGTGCCGCCGTTCTCCTCGACGACCTCGGGGACCGACCAGGACGTGATCAGGTTGTGGATGATCATGCCCTTGCCGCCGTGCCTGGCCAGCTCGCGGGAGGCGACCAGTGCGGTGATCGCGGACGGGGAGACCGGCTCGCCGCGCTCGTCGACGACGAAGCAGCGGTCGGCGTCGCCGTCGAAGGCGAGGCCCAGGTCGGCGCCCTCCTCGCGGACCCGCTTCTGCAGGTCGACGAGGTTGGCCGGGTCGAGGGGGTTGGCCTCGTGGTTGGGGAAGGTGCCGTCGAGCTCGAAGTACATCGGGACCAGCGTCACCGGCAGGCCGGCGAAGACCTCGGGGACCGTGTGGCCGCCCATGCCGTTGCCCGCGTCCACGACGGCCTTCAGGGGGCGGACGGAGGCCAGGTCGACCAGCGAGAGCAGGTGCGCCGCGTAGTCCGACAACGTGTCGCGGCCGGTGATCGTTCCCGTCTGCGCGGCCGGCTCCGGGGCGCCCGACTCGCTCCAGTCCTCGACGAGTTCGCGGATCTCCGCGAGGCCGGTGTCCTGGCCGACCGGGGCGGCGCCCGCGCGGCACATCTTGATGCCGTTGTACCGGGCCGGGTTGTGGGAGGCGGTGAACATGGCGCCCGGCAGGTCCAGCGCGCCCGAGGCGTAGTACAGCTGGTCCGTCGAGCACAGGCCGATCTCCGTCACATCGGCGCCCTGCGCTGCGGCCCCGCGCGCGAAGGCACGCGACAGGCCCGGCGAGGAGGGCCGCATGTCGTGCCCGGTCGCGATGGCACTCGCCCCGGTGACCCGGACGAAGGCCGCCCCGAAGAGCTCGGCCAGGGACTCGTCCCACTGGTCCGGGACGACCCCGCGTACGTCGTACGCCTTCACGACCTGCGACAGATCAGCAGCCACGGCCAACCTTCCTGAAAAAGTACTGTCGGTCGGCCCAAACTACCCGGCCCCGCTGACAGCGCGCTGTGCGAGTGCCCGGACGTCGCCTCGGGCGTCAGGGCAGCATCCAGCCCAGGACCGGTGTGCTCTGGCCGACCACGATCAGGCACATGATCAGCAGCAGGCCCAGGCTCCACGGGAGTACCTTGCGCAGCAGGTCGCCCTCCCGGCCCGCGAGGCCGACGGCCGCGCAGGCGATGGTGAGGTTCTGCGGGGAGATCATCTTGCCGAGGACACCGCCGGAGCTGTTGGCGGCAGCGAGCAGGTCGGGGGAGAGTCCGGACTCACGGGCGGCGGTCACCTGGAGGGCGCCGAAGAGGGCGTTGGCCGAGGTGTCGGATCCGGTGACGGCGACTCCGAACCAGCCGAGGACGGGTGAGAGGAATGCCAGTCCGGCCCCGGCCGCCGCGACGAAGTGGCCGATCGTCGCCGCCTGGCCGGAGAGGTTCATGACGTAGGCGAGCGCCAGCACGGAGGTCACGGTCAGGATGGCGAAGCGCAGCTCGTGGACGGTCGCGAGCCATTCCTTGACCGCCACGCGCGCGTGCACCCCGATGACGGCGGCCGTGCAGATGCCGGCGAGGAGCACCAGCGTGCCGCCGGTCGACACGATCGGCCAGGTGAAGACATTGCCGCTGACCGGGTCGCCGTCCGGCCCCGCCACGTTCAGGAAGGGCCAGTCGTAGGTCTGGGTGGTCTTGGCGAGCCAGTCCTTGAGGGCCGGTATCTGCGCGACGGAGAAGATCACGACGATCAGCGCGTAGGGGGCGTAGGCGCGCAGGATCTCGCGGGGCGGGTCCTCCTGGTCGAGTTCCTCGCTGCGGGCGCCGGTCAGGACGGAGGCGCGTACGGCTTCGGCGGCGGGCACGCGCGCGTGCGGTACGGCGACCAGGGCGCCCGCGCCGGCGAGGGCGGCGCCGATGTCGGCGAGTTGGGCGGAGACGTAGTTGGAGGCGGCGAACTGGGCGACGGCGAAGGCGACTCCGCACGCCAGGGCGGGCACCCAGGTCTCGCGCAGCCCGCGTCGGCCGTCCACGAGCCAGACCAGCACCAGGGGCACCACGAGGGCCAGCAGCGGCGTCTGACGGCCCACCACGGACGCCACGGAGTCCAGCGGCAGTCCGGTGACCTGGGCGAGCGTGACGACCGGGGTGCCCATCGCGCCGAAGGCCACGGGCGCGGTGTTGGCGACCAGGGCGACGACGGCGGCGCGCACCGGTTCGAAGCCGAGGGCGACCAGCATGACCGCGCTGATCGCGACGGGAGCCCCGAAGCCTGCGAGTGCCTCCAGCAGCGCTCCGAAGCAGAAGGCGATGACGAGTGCCTGGATGCGCGGGTCGTCGGAGAGCCGCCCGAAGGACCGGCGCAGGATGTCGAAGTGCCGGGTGCGGACGGTCATCCGGTAGACCCAGAGGGCGTTGACGACGATCCACAGGATGGGGAAGAGGCCGAAGACGGCGCCCTGGGCGGCGCTGGAGAGGGTCTGGCCGAGGGGCATGCCGTACGCGAGCCAGGCGACGAGCACGGCGGCGAGAAGGCCGGTCAGGCCTGCCAGGTGCGCTTTGAGGCGGATGCCGCCGAGCAGGACCAGGACGATCACGAGGGGCAGTGCGGCCACGAGGGCGGACACGCCCAGTGAGCCGGCGACGGGTTCCAGTTCCTGGACGTACAACGGGCGCCTCCCCGGTTTCCGTCATGTGAAAGCGATTTCTCGCGTCCTCAAACGGAATGGTCATGTCCGCGCCAAGCTCGCGTCAATGGGTGTGCGCGAGACAGCAGCAGAACGGGGCGCTCAGTTGTCGGGGGACCGCAGGACCCGCAGATGACCGCGCCGCGCGACCTCCATCGGGTCGGCCGTACGGCCTCCGCCGCCGGCCCCGGCCGCCCGCTCCTGGGGGCGGGCCGCCTCTCGTACGGCGTTCGCAAGGGCTTCCAGGTCGTCGCCGCTGGGACGGGCCGGAGCGGAGCCGTCGAGCAGCCGGACGACCTCCCAGCCGCGCGGGGCGGTGAGGCGCTCGGAGTGCTCGGCGCACAGGTCGTAGCAGTGGGGTTCGGCGTAGGTGGCGAGCGGGCCGAGGACCGCGGTCGAGTCGGCGTAGACGTACGTCAGCGTCGCGACGGCGGGACGGCCGCAGGCGGTGCGCGAACAGCGACGTACAGGGCTCACGATGTTGGACGGTACCGCACTCTTGAGCGGGCCGCGACGACTCTCCACCAGGTCACTCCACCGTGTCGCGTTGTGAAACGCCCCACACGCCCCTGCCGGCACACCCGGCTGACCTGCCAGGACACCGCCGTCCGGGGTGTCGGACGAGCCCGCAAGCGGTCAAGAGTCGTCACAAAATCCTCAATTGCCGTGACGTCGCCGGTCTCGGCGGGATACGGAATCAAGCCCAACCTTGGCTGGAATGGTCATGTAACGACATGCCGTGCGGGTCGGCCGGAAGCCGTCCGTGCCGCCGCGCGGTGCCGGGCACACGCGCGTGGCGGGGACTACCCTTCAGCGGTGATGGACAAGCCCGTAACGCCCCGTGCCGCCGCCCCCGGGCCCCGCCGTCGTGATCGCCACGGCAGGGGCATGCGCGGCCCGATCGCACCGCCGCAGGTGCCGCTCGCCGCGAGCCGCGCGGAGGCGTTCGCGGATCTGGTGCAGGACTCCGTGGAGCGTCTGGAGCGGCGGTGGCCGCAGCTCGCCGACATCGATTTCCTGGTCCTGGAGGTGCCGCGGCTCGACGGGCCCGGCGAGGCCTGGAACGAGGAGGCGGTTCCGCTCGGCGGCACGATCAGCGCGCGCGAGGGGCGCCCCGCGCGCGTGGTGGTCTACCGGCGGCCGGTCGAGATCCGCACCAAGGGGCGCGACGAGCGGGCGGCGCTGGTGCACGAGGTCGTCGTCGAGCAGGTCGCCGAGTTGCTGGGGCTGACGCCGGAGACGGTGGATCCGCGGTACGGCGAGGACCAGGGCTGAGACGTACCAGCACCGTGTAGCCCTCACCGGCCAGCCGTTCGCAGGGGCCGACCCGTACGTCCCCTCCCCGCGCCTGTTACTTCTGCAGCACCGACAGGTCCTCGTCCGCCTCCGGTACCGCCACCGTCCCCCGGTCGTCGGGGAGGGTCTGCACGGTGAAGGCGGGGACGCCGCTCTCGTTCGCCGTCAGGGTGCGGGCGCCGTAGACCGGGCCGCCGGAGACCGGCTCGACCGTGAGCGCGTAAGTGCCCTTGAGGCCGCCGGGGGCCGGGGGCTCGATGTCCTGGGTCGTGCCGGCCTTGATCGTGTACGTCTTCGACGCCGGGGTCCCGCCCTCGCTGCCCGCCGAGGCGGTGACCTTGACGGTGGCGGCCCGGCCGGGGGCGGTCAGGGAGAGGGTGCTGCCCTTGGCGCTGTTGTCGGCGGACGTCGCGCGCGTGCCGACGGGGCGGGTGGCCGGGATGAACGCCGTCTCCTGCTTGTCGCCCTTGCCCCGGACGACCCGCAGGGCCGCCACGACCGGCACGGACTGGTCCGTCGGCGTCAATACCAGGGAGCCCGCCTCGCCGCGTGTGACGTCGCCGAGGTCGACGGCGGTCGTCATGCCGCCCTTGACGTGCACCGTCTCGTGCCCGGCCGGGGTGATCAGCCCTGAGGGGGAGGCGAGGCGCACCTTCAGGTCCGCGTCGGCGTCGCCCGGGGTGAAGGCGACCAGGCGCACGGAGGTGGCGTCCTTGGGGATGCCGGGCAGGACCAGGCTGCCCGACGGGTCCGTGGACGCGGCCAGCCAGTCGCCGCCGAGCTTGTCGTCCAGGGCCTGCACGGAAGCGCCGACGCGTCCGCTGCGGACGTTGACGTGCACGGTGAGGTTGGTCTGCTCCTCGTCCGTGAGCGTGGACAGCAGGACCGGCTCGCTGGAGTGCGGCTGGACGGTGATGCCCTCCCCCACCGGGGACTGAAGGGTGCCGTCCTTGCCGTAGAGCTCGATGTCGACCACGGCGGCCGAGTCGTCGGGGTTCGTCAGGTGGACGTAGTCGGTGCGGTCGGCCGCCGTGCTGGCGCCCGGGAACCAGAAACTCGTGTCCGGAGCCGCGCAGTTGACGCCCTGAAGGCCGCGCCCCGTCCCGGCGGCGACCTCGGTGGTCTCCTGGACGGTCCAGCCGGGCGCGAACCTGCCGTCGGCGGTCCCGACGAGCGCGGGGGCGTCGGAACCCGAGCTGTCCCCGGTGACGGGCTTGCCGGGCTCCTTGGGGGTCAGCACGGGCTTTTCGGACTTGCCCTCGGCCGCTGCCTGGAGTTCGGCCTTGCCGCCGCTCTCCGTGCCCTTTGTGACGGGCGTGAAGGACGTGTAGGACGTCTCGGCGAGGTCGGACGTGCTGGGCGCCGGGCACAGCAGGCTCGTGCGCTCCACGGGCAGTTGGGCGGCCGCCTTGGCGCCGGTGTCCGCGCCCGGGGCGTCCGGGGCGGACAGCGCGGCGAAGCCGGTGACGGCGGCGAGCGCGGTCACGCCGGCGATCAGGGACAGGGTGGTGCGGTTCACTGCTGGCTCCCGTCGGGACGCTCACTGCCCGTGCCGTGGGGGTGGTGCTGCTGTTGCTGCTCCTGCGCCGGGTCGTACGGCGTGCCGTAGCCCTGCGTGTAGGCCTGGTCGTAGCCCGCCTGGTCGTACGACTGCGCCTGGGGCGAGCCGCCGTACGCGTACGGGTCGTACTGGCCGCCCTGGTACGGATCCGCCTGGTACTGCCCGCCGTAGGCGTCCGCCGGGTACGGGGCGGCCTGGTACTGGTCGCCGTAGCCGGCGTACTCGCCGCCCGGGTAGCCCGCGCCGTCCCACTGACCGTAGTTCTGC
Organism: Streptomyces sp. NPDC055506; assembly: GCF_053643595.1. Lineage (NCBI taxonomy): Bacteria > Bacillati > Actinomycetota > Actinomycetes > Kitasatosporales > Streptomycetaceae > Streptomyces > Streptomyces sp. NPDC055506. The sequence continues at coordinate 10,145 of NZ_JBSHKH010000090.1, forward strand.
TGCTGCGGCACGGCCGCAGGGGGCTGCTCGGGCTGCGGGGGCGGGAACTCCCCGGGGCCGGGGGTTCCTTCGGTCGGGGGCTCGGTCTCGGCCTCGGCCTGGGCGCGCAGGCGGCGGGCGCGGCGGCCCTCGCCGGCGACCGCCTGGGCAGGGACGACCGGCTCCTCGGGCATGTCGTCGTCGACGTCGCGGCGCCGGCCGGGCAGGGCGAGCACTACGAGGACCACGGCGAGCAGGCCCTGCGTCCACAGCCACACGGTGTGGCTGATCGGGTCGTCGTAGGTGACGTCCAGCGTGCCGCCGGTGGCGGGGAGTTCGAAGCCCTGGGCCCAGCCGTCGACCGTGGTGCGGGTCAGCGGCTTGCCGTCCAGCGTGGCGGTCCAGCCGTCGGCGGCGGTGTCGGCGAGGCGCAGCACGCGCCCGTCGGCGCCGGTCGGGATGGTGGTGTGGATGTCGACGGGCCCGGCGGCGACGGGCTGCGGGGTGCCGGATCCGGAGGCGGGGACGATGGCGGCGCGCGCGACCTGCCGGTCGAGGCGCCACAGGGCTCCGCCGCCCTGCTGGCTGAGCCGGGTCAGGCCGGGCGTGGCGTCCAGGACGCGGGTGACCTCGCGGGGCGCGCCCTGGTGGACGAGGACGTAGCGCACGGCGAAGCCGCCGAGCTGGGCGGCCTGGTCGGCGCCGGAGCCGGCGACGAGGTTGGCGACGACCTTGTCGAGCCTGCTGTTCTCGCCGTCGGCCGCGGCGACCTCGCCGTCGCCGAGGCGGGCGCCGGAGCCGCGTACGAGCATGTAGCCGACGTGAGCGCCGGAGTCGCTGTCGAGGACGAGGGTGCGGGCCTGGTCGCGGCTGCCGCTCTCCTCGGCGACGAACGCGGGGACCTGGGTCGGGTCGCGCCGCTCCAGGGGCCCGTCGGCGCCGCGGATCATCCAGCCGGCGGCGACGAGCAGCGGGCCCGCGGCCGAGGCGAAGGCGATCAGCACGGCGACCGGCTGGCGCCAGCCGAAGCTCTGCTCGGCCACGCGCGCGCGTGCCCCGTCGGCGCCGAGCGCCGCGGCCGCCAGGAGGGCGATGCCGTAGACGAGGGTCGCGGGGCCGGCCCAGGTGGAGCTGTTGGACAGGGCCGCGAGGACGAAGCCCACCAGGGCGACCGCCCAGGCCGTGCGGATGCCCGACTGGCGTTCCGAGCGCAACAGGGCGGCGAGCGCGGCCAGCACGATGCCGATGAGCATCAGGCCGCTGACGGTGCCTGGGCCGCCCGGGCTGGCGCCGAGGAGGTCGAGGGCGGAGGCGGACCCGGCGCCGTACTCCAGGCCGGCCTGGTGGAAGAAGCCGAACGGGAGCAGGGACAGCGACCAGGGCGCGAGGACCAGCAGGGGCGTGCCGAGCTGGGCGAGGAACCGCGTCCCGTACGCCGTGATGTCCGTACGGCGCACGGCCAGCAGCCCCGCCCCGAGGATCAGCGCGACGGGCCACACGATCGGGGTGAACGCGGTGGCGATGGTCAGCAGCAGCGCGTACGCCCAGGTGGCGCGCCAACTGCCCCGCGCGCCCGACGGGTTCGCCAGGCCACTGGCCGCGATGCCCGCGCGCGCGATGAGCGGCAGCAGCACGGCCAGGACGGCCGTGCCGAGGCGGCCGCCGGCGAGGGCGCCGGTGGCGGCGGGCAGGAAGGCGTAGACGACGGCCGCCCACGCGCGCAGCAGCCGGGACTCGACCAGCGGACGGGAGGCGAAGTAGGCGGCGACACCGGCCAGCGGCACCGAGCAGACGAGCAGGACGGTGACGGCGAGGCCGGTCGAGCCGAACAGCAGGGACGCCAGCATCGCCACGAGCGCGACGTACGGCGGCGCGGAGGAGGTGCCGCCGGCGCCGACCGGGTGCCAGGCGTCCAGGTAGCGCGCCCACAGGGCGGCGGAGTCGGCCGGGGCGGGCAGCAGGGCGCCGCCCGCGAGCGCGCCGCCGCCGAGGAGTTCACGGCAGGCGAGCAGGGAGACGAGCAGCAGGACGAGGAAGAGCACCGGGCCGGGCTTGCGCGCGATGCGCTTGAGCCGGGCGAACTGCTCGATCTGCAGGAAGTCCGCGTCGTCGCCGCCCGGGCCCGACTCGACGGCGCCGCCGTGCCGTCCGGCGCCGGAGGCGGCCTCGGGGTCGGAGCTGCCGACGAGGTTGCCCGCGACCTGCTCGACGGTCATGCGGACGGTCGCGCCGGGCGGCGGGAACAGCGCCCTCAGTTCGCCCTTGTCGACCTGGGGGGTGCCTCTGCGGCGCCGCCCGGCGAGGATCCGCTCGGGCCGCAGCAGGGTGCCCATGAGGCCGCGGATCTCGTCGACGGCCTGTCCGGGGACCTTGCCGACGAGATAGGCGACGGTGCGCAGCAGGGTGCCGAGCACGACGCGCAGCAGCACCCAGGGGAGCACGGCCGTACGGGTGTTGACGAGCAGGCTGTAGACGGCGCCTGCCTTGTCGACCTTGTGCGGGGAGGCGGAGGTGCGGCCCACGCAGTCGACGGTGCGGCGCTCCCGGGAGGCCGCCTCGGCGTGCCGGACGACGGCTTCCGGGGCGATCAGCACGCGGTGGCCCGCGGCGTGCGCGCGCCAGCACAGGTCGAGGTCGTCGCGCATGAGGGGCAGGTGCCGGTCGAAGCCGCCGAGCTGTTCGAAGATGTCGCGGCGGACGAGCATGCCGGCGGTGGACACCGACAGCACGGTGCGGACGTGGTCGTGCTGGCCCTGGTCCTGCTCCCGGCGGTCGAGGCCGGTCCAGCGGCGGCCGGAGTTGGCGATGGAGACGCCGACCTCCAGCAGCTGCCGCCGGTCGTACCAGCCGCGGAGCTTGGGGCCCACGACGGCGACGTCCTCGCGGCCCAGCTCGTACTCGTTGTCCACGACGCGCAGCAGCTGGGCCAGGGCGTCGGGCTCCGGGGCGCAGTCGTCGTGCAGCAGCCACAGCCACTGCACCGGCTCACCGTGCGGGAGCTCGGGCATGTCGTAGGCGTCGTCCCGCCATGAGCGCGTGACGGGGTCCCAGCCGCTGGGGCGCTTCAGGTACGGCAGTTCGTCCGGGGTGAGGACCGGGGCGCTGCGGTCGCACTCCTCGACGGCCTGGCCGAAGCCGGTACGGCGGGCGAGGTGCAGCACCCGGTCGGCGCCGAGCGCGTCGGTGACCAGCTGGGCGGAGGCGTCCGCGCTGCCGGTGTCGGCCCCCATCGCGTACTGGACGGGGCGCTCCTGGCCGAGCAGCCCGGCGAGCGCGTCGGGCAGCCAGCGGGCGCCGTCGTGGGAGACGAGGACCGCGGTCACCACATGACGCGGGAACTCGGGCGGGTGGGCCGGGTCAAACGCGGCTGTGGCAGCGGTGTCGTGATGAGCTGCCGGGTGGCTGTGCACGGACATCGAGGTACGGGCCCCGGTTCGGTGGACTGCGGTGGACGCCTGCGGCCGGCGGGGGCCGCGGGGCGTCTCGGACGAGCGCCCACACTATCGGCAGTCCTACAGGGGCGGCGCGCAGCGCCTCGATGAGGGGCGGGGGCCGGGAGACGGGTGGGCGAGGCGGCCCGCCGCCTGTGGACAACCCACCTGCGACGGGCCGTTCACACACCCATGGGTCCGGTCAGACCGCGGCCTTCTTCAGCCGGCGGCGTTCCCGCTCGGACAGGCCGCCCCAGATGCCGAAGCGCTCGTCGTTGGCGAGGGCGTACTCGAGGCACTCGGAGCGGACCTCGCAGGAGAGGCAGACCTTCTTGGCCTCCCGGGTCGAGCCGCCCTTCTCGGGGAAGAAGGACTCGGGGTCGGTCTGGGCGCACAGCGCGCGCTCCTGCCAGCCGAGTTCCTCGTCCGCGTCGTCGACCAGCAGTTGCTGCACCAGCTCGGTCATGTGCGCCCCTCGTCTGTTCTTTTCCGCGTCCCCGTGATGTAGCCGTTACCGATTGCGGCTGAACGACACGAGTGAAATTACAAGTGTGCTGCTCCGGGCGAGTCAAGCCGAGATCTGCTATTGAGCCCCTTATTCACTCTGCGGAACCAAGGCCGTGCGGAAAGTGTTCAAATCGGCATAAACCTTGACACGCAGACGGAGCCCGCGAGGGGCCCCACCGTCACCCGGGCCCCGTACAGGTCTGTACGAGGGAGGACGCCCAGGAGTTCGATCTCGTTCCGACACGCACGTCGAAGCGAATCTGATCACAGTCTGATCACGAGTACGCAACGAGGTTTGTGCGCCCTGTGGACGCCAAGTGTCCCGGCCTGGCCATGAACAAACCTTTCATCTGAGCGAAAGACCGGATGAGGTGAACCTCGTCCCACATACCGGGTGCCGAGTTGACACCGGAGGTGTGACCCGGTGTCCTAGTGGGCATGCTCGCGAACTTGGCACTCACCTCGACCCGCACCGCCGGGTCCCACGGTGCTGCCCGTGCTCGCTGTAGCTGTTGCTGTTCCAGCTGTTGAGCCACACCCGCTCCAGCTGAAGGCCGGGCCACCAGTCCCCCGGCCCTCGTTCCCTCTGACCCACTTTCACTGAGGAACCAAGCACCCCATGAACAGCGACAGCGACCTCCAGATCGCCGGCGACATCCTCGAAGTCCCGCACCTGCTCCAGCTGGAGCGCGAGCACCCGGCCACCGTCGCCGAGTTCGTCGGCCTGGCCCGCTCCATCGCCGCCGACCGCTCCCAGTGGGAGCACCTCGTCCGCTACGACGCGGCCAGCCGCTGGTACCACCGGCTGCGCACCGGCCCGGGCTACGAGGTGTGGCTGCTGTCCTGGGTGCCCGGGCAGGGCAGCGGGCTGCACGACCACGGCCGCTCCTCCGGTGTGCTGACCGTGCTGGACGGCACGCTGACGGAGCGCACGGAGCGGGGCACGCGCGCGTTGCGGGCGGGCGCGCAGCGCGTGTTCGCGCCGGGGTATGTACACGAGGTCGTGAATGACGCACTCGAGTCGGCGGTGAGTTTGCACGTCTACTACCCGGGGCTGACGGCGATGCCGATGCACACGGCTCAGCACTGCGAGGCCCGGAGCGTGCCGGAAGCCCTGACTATCTGACCCACTGTCGTAGGGGCCTGCAAGACTGCTCCCATGCGCATTGTGGTTCTGGCAGGCGGCATCGGTGGTGCCCGGTTCCTGCGTGGTCTGAAGCGGGCCGTGCCGGACGCGGACATCACGGTCATCGGCAACACCGGAGACGACATCCACCTCTTCGGGCTGAAGGTCTGCCCGGACCTCGACACGGTGATGTACACGCTCGGCGGCGGCATCAACGAGGAGCAGGGCTGGGGCCGTGCCGACGAGACCTTCCATCTCAAGGAGGAGCTCGCGGCCTACGGCGTCGGGCCCGAGTGGTTCGGCCTGGGCGACCGTGACTTCGCGACGCATATCGTGCGGACGCAGATGATCGGCGCCGGATACCCGCTGAGCGCGGTGACGGAGGCGCTGTGCGAGCGCTGGAAGCCGGGCGTGCGGCTGATCCCGATGTCCGACGACCGCGTCGAGACCCATGTGGCGGTCGAGATCGACGGTGAGCGCAAGGCGATCCACTTCCAGGAGTACTGGGTGCGGCTGCGCGCCTCGGTGCCCGCCGAAGCGATCGTGCCGGTCGGTGCCGACCAGGCGAAGCCCGCTCCAGGGGTGCTGGAGGCCATCGCCGAGGCGGACGTGATCCTCTTCCCGCCGTCCAACCCGGTCGTGTCGATCGGCACGATCCTCGCCGTGCCAGGCGTCCGGGAGGCGATCGCCGACGCCGGCGTGCCGGTGATCGGCCTGTCCCCCATCGTCGGCGACGCGCCCGTGCGGGGCATGGCCGACAAGGTGCTGGCCGCCGTGGGCGTCGAGTCGACCGCTGCGGCGGTGGCCGAGCACTACGGCTCGGGCCTGCTGGACGGCTGGCTCGTGGACACGGTGGACGCGGGCGTGGTGGAGCAGGTCGAGACGGCCGGGGTCCGCTGCCGGGCCGTGCCGCTGATGATGACCGACACCGACGCGACCGCGCGGATGGCCCGCGAGGCCCTGGCGCTGGCGGAGGAGGTGCGGGGAGCTTGAGCGGAGAGATCTCCGGCCGGCAGCGGGATGCCGACGGGTACCGGGTGTGGGCCGTGGGCGGACTGCCCGAGGTCGCGGCCGGGGACGATCTGGCCAAGCTGATCGCGGCCGCCGAGCCCGGTCTGGCCGACGGGGACGTGCTGCTCGTCACGTCGAAGATCGTGTCCAAGGCGGAGGGCCGCATCGTCCAGGCTGGCGACCGGGAGGCGGCCATCGACGCGGAGACGGTACGGGTGGTGGCCCGGCGCGGTGCCCTCCGGATCGTCGAGAACCGGCAGGGCCTGGTCATGGCGGCGGCCGGGGTCGACGCGTCCAACACCCCCTCCGGGACCGTGCTGTTGCTGCCCGAGGACCCGGACGCGTCCGCCCGCGCGATCCGTGACGGGCTGCGGGACATCCTCGGCGTCGAGGTCGGTGTCGTCGTCACCGACACGTTCGGGCGGCCCTGGCGCGCGGGGCTCACGGATGTCGCGATCGGCGCCGCGGGGGTGCGCGTCCTCGACGATCTGCGCGGGGGCACGGACGCGTACGGCAATCCGCTGAGCGCCACCGTCGTCGCCACGGCCGACGAACTCGCCTCCGCGGGCGACCTGGTCAAGGGCAAGGCTGCCGGGCTGCCCGTGGCCGTCGTACGCGGACTCCCGGACCTGGTCGCCGGAGACGGCGACGAGGAAGGTGCGCGGGCCATGGTGCGCGGCGCGCGCGACGACATGTTCCGGCTCGGCACGTCGGAGGCGGTACGGCTGGCGGTGACCCAGCGGCGTACGGTCCGGGTCTTCACGGACGAGCCCGTCGACCCCGGTGCGGTACGGCGCGCGGTGGCCGCCGCCGTGACGGCGCCCGCGCCGCACCACACCACACCGTGGCGGTTCGTGCTGCTGGAGTCCGAGGAGTCGCGGACGCGGCTGCTCGACGCCATGCGTGATGCCTGGATCGCCGATCTGCGGCGGGACGGCAAGACGGAGGAGTCCATCGCCAAGCGGGTGCGCCGCGGGGACGTCCTGCGGAACGCGCCGTACCTCGTCGTCCCCTGCCTGGTCATGGACGGCTCGCACACCTACGGCGATCCGCGGCGGGACGGCGCCGAGCGGGAGATGTTCGTGGTCGCCGCGGGCGCCGGCGTGCAGAACCTCCTGGTCGCGCTGGCCGGGGAGCGGCTGGGGTCGGCGTGGGTGTCGTCGACGATGTTCTGCCGGGACGTGGTGCGCGAGGTGCTGGGGCTGCCGGCGGACTGGGATCCGATGGGCGCGGTGGCGGTCGGGCATCCCGCGGAGGAACCGCGAGCGCGGCCGGAGCGGGACGCGGGGGCGTTCATCGAGGTGCGATGACCGGGGCGGGGCGGCGTCTACGCTCGTAGGGCCCGCTCCTCTCGCATTCCGATTCCAGGGACTCATTCATGGCAGGACGGTTCACTCCCCGGCCCACGCGTACAACCGTGCGCGGTGGCGAGGTCGTCGTGCCCGGTCCACGTCGGGCGGTGCGGGCGGACACCGGGCGGGTGCGCGACTGGGTGCCGGACGGGCCGCTCGATCTCGGTCTGGTGCTCGGGCCGCTGCGGCGCGGGCCGGGAGATCCCACGTTTCGGACGACGCCGGACGGGTCGGTGTGGCGGGCCGCGCTCACTCCTGCCGGGCCCGGGACGCTACGGGTGCGTGCGTCCGGTGGCGGGGTGCGCGGGGAGGCCTGGGGGCCTGGGGCCGAGTGGCTGCTGGAGAAGTTGCCCGAGTTGCTCGGGGCCGCTGATGATCCGTCCGCGTTCGTGCCGCGGCACCGGCTGGTGGCGTTGACCCGGCATCGGCGGCCGGGGCTGCGGCTGACGCGGAGCGGGCTCGTGCTGGAGTCGCTGATTCCGTCGATTCTCGAGCAGAAGGTCACGACCGATGAGGCGTATCGGGCGTGGCGGTTGCTGGTGCGGAAGTTCGGGGAGCCGGCGCCGGGGCCCGTGCCCGTGCCGATGCATGTGATGCCGGCGCCTCGGACGTGGGCGTTGATTCCGTCGTGGGAGTGGCATCGGGCCGGGGTCGACAACAAGCGGGCGTCGACGATTCTGCGCGCGGTTCGGGTGGCCGGGCGGTTGGAGGAGGCGGCCGGGATGGAGCCGGGGGCTGCTCGGGCGCGGTTGGAGGTTGTGCCGGGGGTGGGGCCGTGGACGTCGGCGGAGACGGTGCAGCGGAGTCATGGGGCGGCGGATGAGGTGACGACGGGGGATCTGCATCTGCCTCGGATCGTGGGGTGGGCGTTGGGTGGGGATCGGGATGCGGATGACTCCGTGATGCTGTCGTTGCTGGAGCCGTATGCGGGGCAGCGGCATCGGGCGGCTCGGTTGGTTTTGCTGAGTGGGAGGGTGCCGGGGCGTCGGGCGCCGAAGATGCCGCGGTGGGATATCGGGGCGTTGTGATGGGCTGCCCGTTTTCTGGTGCCCTGCGTTGGTGCTGGGGGCGGGTGGGTGCGCAGCCCGGCGGAGCGGGGAGCCGCTGCGCCCACCCGTGCCGCCCTTAGCGGCACGATTGCCCGCAGCTAAGCGGGAGGCGGGGGAGCGCAGCTTGGCGGGAGCCGACGGCCTGCGGCTCGGCTCCCCACGTAAGCGCTACTGGTCCGACGAGAAGCGGACTGCCCCCGCTGGGATTTGGGTGTCGCACCAGATGCGGGTGCCCTCCAGGAGTTCGTTGTCGGGGCCTATCGTCGCGCCGTCGCCTATGACCGTGCCGGTGAGGATCGTGCGTTCGCCTACTCGGGCCCGGGCTCCGATGAGGGAGTCGGTGATGACCGCGCCGGGTTCGATCACGGCGCCCGGCATGATCGTGCTGCCGAAGACCCGCACGCCCTCGGCGACGAAGGCGCCCTCCCCCACCACCGTGCCGCCCGACAGCTTGGCGTCGGGCGCGACCGTCGCCGTCGGCAGTACCAGGCGGTCGCCGCAGCGGCCGGGGACGGCGGGCGACGGGGCCCGGCCGAGGACCAGGTCCGCCGAGCCCCGGACGAACGCCGCCGGTGTGCCGAGGTCCAGCCAGTACGTCGAGTCGACCATGCCCTGGAGGTGGGCTCCGGCGGAGAGCAGGTCGGGGAAGGTCTCCCGTTCCACCGACACCGGCCGGCCCAGCGGGATCGTGTCGATGACCGAGCGGCGGAAGACGTACGCCCCCGCGTTGATCTGGTCGGTGACGATCTCCTCGGGGGTCTGCGGCTTCTCCAGGAACGCCAAGACCCTGCCCGTGTCGTCCGTGGGGACCAGACCGTAGGCCCGCGGGTCGGTGACCTTCGTGAGGTGCAGGGAGACGTCCGCGCCCGTCTTCTCGTGGGTGTCCACCAGGGCCCGGATGTCCAGGCCGGTCAGGATGTCACCGTTGAAGATCAGGACCGGGTCGTCGGGGCCGGAGCGCAGCCGGGAGGCGACGTTGCGGATGGCGCCGCCCGTGCCGAGGGGCTCCTCCTCCGTCACGTACTCGAGGTGGAGCCCGAGCGCGGACCCGTCGCCGAAGTACGGCTCGAAGACCTCCGCCAGATAGGACGTGGCCAGGACGATGTGCTCGACGCCCGCCGCTCTCGCTCTCGCGAGCTGGTGCGTGAGGAAGGGCACCCCGGCCGCCGGGACCATGGGCTTGGGCGTGTGCACCGTGAGCGGGCGCAGCCGGGTGCCCTTGCCACCGACCAGGAGGATCGCTTCAGTCACGTGTCGTCTCTGCTTCCTGCCGGGACCGGCCGAACTGTCTTTCGGCCGGTCAGTGTATGCAGACCGTTCCGTGGCGCCTTCGCTGGCCGTGCGGCATTCCGCCCCCCCCCCTGTCCCCCGACGGCGGTGAACGTGTTCTCAGCGGCCCTGGTAGCGGGCCGCATTGGAGCGGGCCGAGCCGAGCTTGTCGTAGAGCTTCCGTCCCGGGCAGGCCGTTTTGAAGCCGTCCCGGTGACCGGAGATCACGTTCAGTCGTACCTTCTTGCCTTTGCGGTAGAGATTGCTGCCGGCCGACTTCAGGTAGGTCTTCCCCCGTGGATTCATCCGGTACAGGCCCAGCTTCCACGCCGTGACCCGGGCGATGGCCTTGACGGCTGCGGACGACGGTTTCTTGGTTCCGTACGATCCGATGACGGCGATGCCCATGCTGTTGCTGTTGAAACCAAGGGTGTGCGCGCCGAGCACCGGCTTCGCCACGCCTCCCGCGCGGCCCTCGTAGATCTTTCCGCACTTGTCGATGAGGAAGTTGTAGCCGACGTCCCGCCAGCCCATGCTCTTGACGTGGTAGCGGTAGATACTGCGGATGAGTGACGGGGACTGCGCGCAGCTGTACTTGTTGCCGCTGGCGGTGTGGTGCACGAAGGCCGCCTTGACCTTCTTCGTGTAGACGAACTTCCGCTCCCGCAGCCCCTCGTTCGCGCCCCAGCCGCGACGCGTGACGATACGGGGGCGGGGGCCGACGTACGGCTTCGCCCGCTTCCGATCCACCGACTCGCCGGCGCGGAGGGTGTAGAACTCGCGCTCGGTCGCCGCGCGGCTCAGCGCCGTGATCTCGGTGGCGCCGAGCGGGGCGAGGTCCACGTTGGCGGCGGAGGCGTCGGTGGCGGCGGAGGCCTCGGTGTTCAGGCCGCCGGTGCGGGGACCGTTCACGGGGCCGCCGGGGAGTGCCTCGTCGCCCTCGCCGGGGTCGACGAGTTCCAGACGGAGGCCGGAGGGGAGCGAGGGCGCCGCGACCGCGATGCTGCGGCCGCCCGTGCCCTGGAGTTCCGAACGGACCCGGAGTTCCACGCCGTCGGAGGCGCCCACCCACAGCGGTGCCGTGGCGCCGCGTACGCGGCCCGAGGTGCTCTCGGGGGTGTCCAGGTCGGCCGCGTGGTCGGCGTTGTGCGTCTCCACGTCCTGCCAGCCCGACCAGGTGCCGGTGCCGGCGGCGCGGGTGCGGACATGGACGCGGCCGTGCAGTTCGGCACGGGGGTCGTCCCAGATGACGCCGACCAGGGAGAAGCGGCGTACGGCACGGCGGGACAGGCCCTGTTCGGCGTAGGCGGAGGCGGAGGCGGAGGGGGTGGCGCGGTTGCGGGTGAGGGGTTCCAGGGGGAGGGACTGAGTGCTGCCGGAGGCGTACGGTTCGGCCCCGCGCCGGGCGGTCATGGTCGGGTCCGGCGTCCCCGCGTGGGGCGCGGGTCTCGCGGCCGTGGCGGCCTCGGTGGTCGGCACCGGTCTCGCCGTCGCCGCGAGGGCGGGCGGGGTGAGGGGAAGGGCCAGAGCGGCCGCACAGGTGACACCGATCGAGGAAGCAAGGAATCCACGCATGCCCCTGATCTTTGGCATAGTCCTATAAGTCTGTCCATTTGGGATTTGACGGACTGTCGGCGTGGATTGGGCCGAACCGGTGGCGAACGCACGGCGGGGCGGTGGCCTGGCCGTTGGGCGGAGGCCTGCGTGCCGCGTACGCTTGCGCGGGTGAACGCCACCGATCGCACCCCCGCCGACCTGCTGGGTTCCGCGCTCGCCGCGGATCCGGGACGCCCCCTGGTGACCTTCTACGACGACGCCACGGGCGAACGCGTCGAACTGTCCGTGGCCACCTTCGCCAATTGGGTGGCCAAGACCGCGAACCTGCTCCAGGACGAGCTGTCCGTCGAACCCGGGGACCGGGTCGCGCTGCTGCTGCCCGCGCACTGGCAGACGGCGGTGTGGCTGCTCGCGTGCTCGTCGGTAGGGGTGGTCGCTGATGTGTCCGGGGATGCTCGGGCCGCCGACGTCGTGGTGAGCGGGCCTGACGGGCTGGAAGCGGCCCGGGCGTGTTCCGGGGCGCGGATCGCGATGGCGCTGCGGCCGCTCGGGGGGCGGTTTCCGCAGACGCCCGAGGGGTTCGTCGACTACGCGGTGGAAGTGCCGGGGCAGGGGGACCGGTTCGTGCCGTACGCGCCGGTGGATCCGGAGGAGGCCGCGCTGATCGTGGCGGGGCGGGAGTTCAGCGGGGCCGAGGTTGTGGAGCGGGCCCGGGCGGGGGCGACGGGGCTGGGGCTGACCGGGCCCGGGTCGCGGATCCTGTCGGGGTTGCCGTACGACACGTGGGAGGGGTTGAACGCGGGGTTGTACGGGCCGTTGGCCACGGGTGGGTCTGTGGTGCTGTGCCGGAATCTGGAGTTGGCGGGGGGCGAGGTGCTGGACAAGCGGGTGGAGAGTGAGCGGGTTACGGCGCTTGCCCGGTAGGCCGTTTGTTGGTGCCGCGTGTTGGTGCTGGGGGCGGGTGGGTCCGCAGCCCGGCGTAGCGGGGTGCCGCTCTCTGTGGGACGGGCGCCGCCCTTAGCGGCACGCATGCCCGCAGCTTGGCGGCTTGGCGGCCCCCATTCGGCCCATCCCCACCCCTCCCCCGCCCCCCATCCACGCCACAGTCGTAAGAACAGTGCGCGCGGCACGTTCGTACGACGTGAGGGGTGGTCCCTGTCGTGGCCGACACCGGTGGTGGGTCCTTGCGGAGGCTTGGGCCGGGTGCGGGGGCCTCGGCCGGTGGGCGGGGGCCGGCGCGGCGACGCCGGCGGCGGTGGGTGCGGTTCACGGCGTTCGGGATCGCCGGCGTCGTCGTGGCGGCCGCCGGGGCCGGATGGGCCGTGTACGCCAAGCTCAGCGGAAACATCACACCCGACGAGGCCGCCGCGGCCGAGCTCGCGCGGTACGAGAAGGAGCGGCCGACCTCGCTGGTCAAGGACGCGCGGAACATCCTGCTGATCGGCTCGGACTCGCGCGAAGGGAACGACAACGCCCGCTACGGCCGGGACTCCGGGACCGAGCGGTCGGACACCACGATCCTGCTGCACCTGTCCGCAGGCCGGCGCAGCGCCACCGCCGTCTCTCTCCCCCGGGACCTGATGGTGGAGCTGCCGGGCTGCCGGCGCCCGGACGGGTCCCGCAGCGCGCCGCGGTTCGCGATGTTCAACCAGGCCTTCCAGCTGGGCGGTTCGGCCTGCACCATCCGGACCGTGGAGAAGCTCACCGATGTCCGGGTCGATCACCACGTCGTCGTCGACTTCCACGGCTTCAAGGAGATGGTCGACGCGGTCGACGGTGTCGAGGTGTGCCTGCGGGAACCGGTCGACGACCGGGCCGCCAAGCTGAGGCTGCCCGCGGGACGCGTGACGCTCAACGGCGAGCAGGCCCTCGGCTACGTCCGCGCCCGCAAGTCCCTCGGTGACGGCAGCGACACGGAGCGGATGGAACGGCAGCAACGATTCCTCGGCGCACTCGTCAACAAGGTGCGCAGCAATGACGTCCTGCTGAATCCGGTGAAGCTGTATCCCGTGCTGGACGCCGCCACGTCCTCTCTCACTACGGACCCGGATCTGGCCAGCCTCCGCGGTTTGTACGAACTCGTGCGCGGTCTGCGCGACATCCCCATGGAACAAGTGCAATTTCTGACCGTCCCCCGGGAGTCGTACGCGTACGACGCCAATCGCGACCAACTCGTGGAGCCCGAGGCGGACAGGCTGTTCGAGCGGCTGCGGACGGATACTCCGGTGGCGGTGGCGGGGGACGCACCGGGAAGTTCGGCCCCGCCGAGGCCTGCCGATTCGCGTGAACGGTCGCACGGGGATCCGTATCCGGGTCCGTTCACGAAATCCGCCGTCACCGTTTCTCCTCCACCCACGTTCCGTGGAAACACGGCAGCCGAGGACACCTGTGAGTAAAGCGGACACCAAGGCCGCCTCAAGGTAACGCGCTCTTCACCCGGAAAATGGGCGAATTGCCCAGGTGTAGGGACGTGGACTTCGTCACCGTCGTCGCTCGACGCTGAACTGGGCGGTTAGTGTGAGCGATCCCGGTGCGCCCGGCTCTGAGGACGTTCCTGAGAACGCGCACTGTGTGACCGAGACCGAGCGCCTTGGAGGGGTAGGCGCCGCGTGCCCCGACGGAGGAATCAGACAACCGTGGACGCGCAAGGCCGTGGGCGGGCGGACGACATCGATCCCGCAGACCAGTGGGTGCTCAATCCGAACACCGGCGAATACGAAATGCGACTGCCCGCTTCCGCACCGCGGTCGGGTGTCCCCGGGCCCCGCAAACCACCGCCCTCCGACGGAGACCTGTCGGCGCTCGGCACCACGCAGCCGCTCGGCCGCACCGATGCGCCCGGCCGCTCGCGGCCCGAGACGCCCGGCCGTGCGGTGCCGCCGCCGCGCAGGCGCCGCGGGGCTCCGGCTCCGGAGGAACCGCTGCCGGGGCGGCGTGGGCGCAGGCCCGCCAAGAAGGCCGCGAAGGGCAAGAAGATCCTGCTGTGGACCGGCGGCGTGATGGCGTTCGTGCTGGTCGCCGGGGCGGGCGCCGCGTACTTCTACATCGAGCACCTGAACAACAACATCGCGTCGGTCTCCGACGACGGCGCGAGCACCGGTGGCTTCGAGAAGGACAAGGCCATCAACATCCTGCTGATCGGCACCGACAAGCGCACCGGCGCGGGCAACGAGAAGTACGGCGACGCGGGCAGTGTCGGGCACGCGGACACCACGATCCTGCTGCATGTCTCCAAGGACCGTTCGAACGCGACCGCGCTGAGCATCCCGCGTGACCTGATCGTCGACATCCCGGACTGCCCGACCACGCAGGAGGACGGGTCGCAGAAGGTCATCCCGGGCACGCCCAAGACCCGCTTCAACACCAGCCTCGGCCAGGACGACCGGACCCCGAGCTGCACCATGCGGACCGTGACGGAGCTGACCGGGGTCAAGCCGGACAACTTCATGGTCGCCGACTTCAACGCGGTCAAGACGCTGACCAGCGCGGTCGGCGGGGTCGAGGTCTGTCTGGGCAAGGACATCGACGACCCGGACTCGCACCTCAAGCTGTCGAAGGGCAACCACACCATCGAGGGCGAGCAGGCGCTGGCCTTCGTGCGCACCCGGCACTCGGTCGGCTTCGGCGGCGACCTGAGCCGGATCGGGCTCCAGCAGCAGTTCCTGAGCGCGCTGATGCGCAAGCTGAAGGACAACGACACGCTCACCAGCCCCTCGAAGATGCTCGACCTGGCCGAGGCGGGCACGAAGGCGCTGACCGTCGACTCGCAGCTGTCCAGCATCGGCAAGCTGAAGGACCTCGGTCTCGAGCTGGGCAAGCTCAACACCAAGAACCTCACCTTCGCCACGACCCCGGTGATCGACAACCCGGCGGAGAAGGTCCCGACCACGGTCGTCCTCAACGAGTCGTCGGCCCCGCAGGTCTTCGACATGATCAAGAACGACGTCTCCTTCACCGCGGTCAAGGAAAAGAAGAAGAAGGAAGCCGCCGCGGTGGCCGCCCGGCTCAAGGGCAGCAAGGCCGCGGCCTCCGAGGTGCGGGTGCGGATCATGAACGGCGGTGCCGTCGCCGGCAGCGCCCAGGAGACGCTCAGCTGGCTGCAGAACGAGGAGGGCGTGACCAAGTCGGAGAACGCCGGCAACGCGCCCGCCGAGCTGGCGAAGACGACCCTGGAGTACGCCCCCGACCAGGCCGACCAGGCCCGCCGCCTCGCCGACATCATGGGCCTGCCCGGGTCCGCGCTGAAGCCCGGCGAGAGCGTGAACAACTCCCAGGGCGTACCCGCGATGACCCTGACCCTCGGCAAGGACTTCAAGGGCGCGGGCTCTTCCCAGACCACTCCGACCAAGGCGCCGGCGGACGTGGACAAGTCCACGGCGGACAAGGTCGAGTGCGCCGAGTGACCTGAGGGGCCTGCCGTACGTCTCACAGGGCGTACGGCAGGTCTTTTCCGGTGACACGGGGGTGGGGGAAGCACATGGCGCGGAGCAGTGGTGTGTATGGGGAGGGGACGAAACCGGGTGCCGTCCCGAGTGAGCAGGCCCCCGGCAGATCCTCCGGGCCGGGCCGCGGGGACGGCCGCAGAGGCCGTCGGGCCCGCCGCGGACGCCGCGTCCTGCGCTGGTCGGCGACGACCCTCTCCATGCTGGTCCTCGGGACCGCCGGCGCCGGTTACCTCTACTACGAGCACCTGAACGGCAACATCGAGAAGGGCCAGCGCAGCAGCGGCGACTCCAAGGCGAGGCGGGCCGCTCCGAACGCGGCCGGGCAGACGCCCCTGAACATCCTGCTGATCGGCTCCGACAGCCGTAACTCCGACGAGAACGTGAAGCTGGGCGGCGCCCGGAATGACCGCGGCACTCCGCCGCGGGGCGATGTGCAGATGCTCATCCATCTGGCCGCGGACCGCGAGAGCGCCGCCGTGGTGAGCATCCCGCGTGACACCCGGGTCGACATACCCAAGTGCACCGACCCGAAGTCCGGCCGGACGTACCCGCGGATCAACACGATCATCAACGCCTCGCTGGCCCGGGGCGGGGCCGGCTGCACGCTGGCGACCTGGGAGAACCTCACCGGGGTCTACATCGACCACTGGATGACGATCGACTTCGCGGGCGTGGTGAAGATGGCGGACGCCATCGGCGGGGTCGAGGTGTGCGTGGAGCAGAACGTGTGGGACCGCCCGCTGCCCCGGGTGCCCGGCGGCTCCGGTCTGAAGCTGAAGGCCGGCCGGACGAAGGTCCAGGGCGAGCAGGCCCTGCAGTGGCTGCGCACCCGCCACGCCTGGGGCAGCGACCCGCTGCGGGCCAGGGCGCAGCACATGTACATGAACTCGATGATCCGCACGCTCAAGTCCCAGAACGTCTTCACCGACACCGGCCGGCTGACGGACCTGGCGGAGGCGGCCACGAAGTCGCTGCACGTGTCCGAGGAGATCGGCACGGTGAAGAAGCTGTACGACCTGGGGGCGCAGCTGAAGACGGTGCCGACGGACCGCATCACCATGACGACGCTGCCCACGGCCGCGGACCCGGAGGACGCCAACCACCTGATCCCGGCGGGCACCGACGCCGACCGGGTCTGGGAGATGCTCCGCGACGACGTGCCGTTCGACGGCAAGGGCGGGAAGGGCGGTTCGAAGAAGCCCGGCGCGAAGAAGACGGCGAAGGACGAGAAGGCGTCCCGGGATCCGGCCGCGGCGGACGGCGAGATCGGCGTCCTGGTGCAGAACGCCACGCGCTCCAGCACCCTCGGCCCGGTGACCGGACGCGCGGGCGCCGTCACCCAGTCGCTCGTGGACCAGGGGTTCACGAAGGCGGCCGCCGACACCTCGGGCGCGCTGGCCGAGGAGCGGACCGTCGTGCGCTATCCGAGCGCCGAGTTGGCGGGCGACGCCCAGCGCGTCGCCAAGTCTCTGGACATTCCCCTCAGTTCCGTGCGGCGGTCCACCGAGGTGTCCGGCGTCACGGTCGTCGTGGGTGCCGACTGGCGTACGGGGACGGCGTATCCGAAGCAGCCGGCGCCGAAGGCCGGGGACCTGCCCGGTGACGCGGACGCGCTCAACGGCTCGGACTCCGGTAAGTGCATGGATGTGTACGCGCCCTACCGCTGGTAGAGATTGCCGGCACGGAATTGGGCTGGATTGCCCAAATGTAGGGACGTTGAATTTGTCATTCAGCGCACACCGGCGTTCAACTGGGCGGATAGTGTGAGCGATCGAGTGCTTCTGTGATGACCAAGTACCCGCGCGCCTTCCGGGGGGAGAAGGCGCCGCGTGCCCCGACGGAGGAATCGGACAACCGTGGACGCGCAACGCCGTGGGCGGGGGGAACAGATGGACCCCGCAGACCAGTGGGTACTCAATCCGAACACCGGCGAATACGAACTGCGACTGAATCCATCCGCAGCGCAATCGGGGGCGGCTCCCCGTACAGCCACCGCGCGTTCGACCGGCGCGCGTTCGGCCTCCGCACGTTCGGCCGCTCCCCGAGAGGGCGCTCCCCGTGGGGCCGCTCCCCGAGGGGGCTCACCTCGTGGGGCAGCTCCCCGTGGAGGCGCGACCCGCACCGACGTTCCGCCGCAGCGCAGGCGGCGCGGTGCTCCCGAGGAGCCGCCGCCGGGGCGCCGCGGCGGTCGCCGGCCGGTGCAGCAGAAGCCGGGCAAGGCGAAGAAGGCGCTGCTGTGGACCGGCGGCACGATGGCGTTCGTGCTGGTCGGCGTCAGCGCGGCCGGCTACTTCTACCTCCAGCACCTGGAGGGCAATGTCTCGACGACCGACGTCGGCAGCGCGGGCGCCAGCAACTTCAGCAAGGACGAGGCCTTCAGCGTCCTCATCATCGGCACGGACAAGCGCACCGGTGAGGGCAACGAGGGCTACGGCGACAAGGGCAGCAGCGGCCACGCCGACACCACGATCCTGCTGCACGTCGCCAAGGACCGTTCCAACGCGACCGCGCTCAGCATCCCCCGCGACCTGATCGTGAACATCCCCGACTGCCCGACGAAGCAGGAGGACGGCTCGGAGAAGGTCATCCCGGGGAATCAGGGCGTCCGCTTCAACCGGAGCCTCGGAGAGGGCGGCCGGGACCCCGGCTGCACGATGCGCACGGTGAAGGAGAACACCGGCATCACCGTCGACCACTTCATGATGGCCGACTTCAACGCGGTGAAGACGCTGACCACGGCGGTGGACGGGGTCGACGTGTGTGTGGAGAAGCCGGTCAACGACAAGCAGTCCAAACTGGTGCTGCCCGCGGGCGAGTCGACGGTGGAGGGCGAGCAGGCGCTCGCGTTCGTCCGTACGCGCAAGAGCTTCGGCAACAGCGGCGACCTCGACCGGATCAAGGTGCAACAGCAGTTCCTGGGCTCGCTGATGCGCAAGATGGCCTCCAGTGACACCCTCACGAGTCCCTCGAAGCTGCTGAACCTGGCCGAGGCCGCGACGAAGGCGCTGACCGTGGACCAGGCGATCGGCAAGGTCAGCACGCTCAAGGACGTCGCCCTCGAGCTGAAGAAGGTGCCGACGAAGAACATCAGCTTCACGACGGTGCCGGTGGTGGACAACCCGGCGGAGACGGTGAAGGCGACGGTCGTCCTCGACGACTCCAGGGCCCCGCAGGTGTTCGACATGATCGAGAACGACGTGTCGCTCACCGAGGTCAAGCAGCAGGAGAAGAAGGAGAAGGACGCCCAGGCCGCCCGGCTGAAGGGCACCAAGTCCGCGGCGTCCGAGGTGCGGGTGCGGATCATGAACGGCGGTGCCGACGCCGGCAGCGCGCAGAAGACCCTCCAGTACCTCCAGGTCGAGGAGGGCGTGACCAAGTCGGACAACGCCGGCAACGCGCCCACCGAGCTGGCGAAGACGACCCTCGAGTACGCCCCCGACCAGGCCGATCAGGCCCGCCGCCTCGCCGACATCATGGGGCTGTCCGGGTCCGCGCTGAAGCCCGGCGAGAGCGTGAACAACTCCCAGGGCCTGCCCGCGATGACCCTGACCCTCGGCAAGGACTTCAAGGGCGCCGGCGTGAAGCTCAACGCTCCGGTCGAGGCGGCGGACGTGGAGAAGTCCACCGCGGACAAGGTGAAGTGCGCGAGTTGACCCGTTGAGGGCAACTGACAGGCCCGTCGTGCGTCTAACAGGAGGCAGGGCGGGCCTGCTGCATGCGCCGGGGGGCGGAGAGGACCGGGGAAGTGACGCAGAGCGGTGTGCGGGAGGACGGTAAGCGGCAGAGCGTCCGCCACGAACCGGACCCGGGCGAGGAGGAGCCGACGCCGGGCAACCGGGCGCCCGACGGCGACGGCAGGCCGGCACAGGACGCGCGAACGCCCGGCGCCGAGGGCCTGCCGGCGGAGAGCGCGAGTACGCCCGACGGTGACAGCACACCGACGACGGACCCGGACTCACCCGACCGCGACAGCACGCCGACGACAGACGCGGACTCACCCGACCGCGACAGCACGGCAACGACACCCCCGGACTCACCCGGCCGCGACGGCGCGGCCGGAGGCGACGGTGGGGGAAGCGGTCGGGCGCGTGGAGGCCGGGCGCCGCGCAGGCGGCGGGTGCTGAAGTGGTCCGCTGTCGTGCTGGCCGTGCTGATACTCGGGACGGCCGGGGCCGGCTACCTCTACTACCGGCATCTGAACGGCAACATCAAGAAGGACGCCCTGAACCTCGGCGACAGCAAGGTCGCCGCTCCGACGCCCAACGCCGCCGGGCAGACCCCGCTGAACATCCTGCTCATCGGCTCCGACGCGCGGGACAGCAAGGAGAACCAGAAACTCGGCGGCGCCCGCGAGACGTTCGGCGCCACGCCCCTCGCGGACGTCCAGATGCTGCTGCACCTGTCCGCCGACCGCACCAACATGTCGGTCATCAGCATGCCCCGCGACACCCTGGTGAAGATCCCGAAGTGCACCGACCCGGACGACGGGAAGGTCTACCAGGCGACCCAGGGGCGCACGATGACCAACCAGAGCCTCGGACACGGCGGTCCGGGCTGTGCCGTGGCCACCTGGCAGGAGCTCACCGGCATCCACATCGACCACTTCATCATGGTCGACTTCGCGGGCGTGGTGTCGATGGCCGACGCCGTCGGGGGCGTCCCCGTGTGCGTAGACGCCAACATCCACTCCCGCACCTCCGACGGCAAGGGCTCGGGCCTGAAACTGGAGAAGGGCACCTCGTACATCCAGGGCGAGCAGGCCCTGCAGTGGCTGCGCACCCGCTACGGCTTCGAGGACGGCAGCGACCTCGCCCGCGCCAAGGCCCAGCACATGTACATGAACGCGATGGTCCGCCAGCTCCGCGACAACATGACCCTGAGCAGCCCGAACAAGCTCCGCAGACTGGCCGAGGAGGCCACCCGGGCCATGACGGTCGACCCGGGCCTCGACACCGTCAAGAAGCTCTACGACCTCAGCGACGAGCTGCGCAGGGTGGAGCCGAAGCGCATCACCATGACCACGATGCCCAACCGCTACGTCGGCGCCCGTGTCGAGCCCACGGAGGACGCCGAGCAGTTGTTCCGGCTGGTGCGGGAGGACATCGCCCTGGACGGCAAGGACAAGGCGAAGAAGCCGGCCGCGGAGAAGGCCTCCGCCGACCCGGCCGCGCCCGACGACGAGATCCCCGTCCAGGTCCGCAACGGCACCCGCACCGACACCCTGGCAGCGGCCCGCGGACGCGCCGGCACGGTGGCCGGTGTCCTGAAGGAAGAGGGCTTCGCCCAGGCCGTCGCCGACACCACCGGCTCATGGAGCGAGGACCGGACCGTCGTCCGCTACCCGAGCACCGACCTGGAGGGCGACGCCCGGCGTCTCGCCAAGGCCCTGGGTATTCCGGCGAGTTCGGTGAAGCGGTCCACCGACGTGTCCGGCATCACCCTTGTCGTGGGCGCCGACTGGCGTGAGGGCACGGCCTACAAGGCGCCAGAGGAGAACGACAGGACCCCGAAGTCGGCCGAGGCGCTCAACGGCGCCGACGACAAGGCCTGTATGCACGTGAACCCGGCGTTCACCTGGGACTGAACGGCGACGGGCCCTTTCCCCGGCCGGGGAGAGGGCCCGCGTCGATACGCCGGTGGGTCAGCTCGCGGAGGCGTCCGCGCGGACCGCCGGCCGCCGGCTCGCGATCACCTTGCGGGCCAGCGCCCGCGGGCTGGTCAGGAAGCCCCAGCCCCACGACATGTGCATGGTGGCCAGCGCCACGGGGATCTGGAGCCGCGCCTTCAGCGGCAGCCCCTTGCCCGCCGGGACCGAGCCCGCGACGATCGCCGCGAGATAGCCGCCGGGCACCACGAAGCCCCACGGGGTCAGCAGCGCGCCCACCACGATCCCGGCCGCGATCGCGCACACGGCGGTCGGCGGGGCGAGGTAGCGCAGGTTGATGGAACCCTCGTGGTAGCGGGCGACGACATGCCGCCAGCGGCCGTAGTCCTTGTACTGCTTGGCGAGGGCCTTCACGCTCGGCCGCGGCCGGTACGACACCCGCAGCTCGGGCGAGAACCAGATCAGCCCGCCGGCCTCACGGATGCGGAAGTTCAGCTCCCAGTCCTGGGCGCGGATGAACTCCACGTTGTATCCGCCCTGCTGCTCCAGCGCCTCGCGCCGGAAGACGCCGAGGTAGACGGTGTCGGCCTGCTGGGCCTTGCCGCCCGTGTGGAAGGCGGCGTTGCCGACCCCTATCTTCGAGGTCATCGCGGCCGCGACCGCGTGCTCCCAGTCGTTCTCGCCCTCGGCGTGCATGATGCCGCCGACGTTCTGCGCGCCGGTCTCCTCAAGGAGCCGAACGGCGGTGGCGATGTAGTTGGGCGAGAGCATGCCGTGCCCGTCGACGCGCACGACGATCGGGTGGCGGGAGGCGTTGATCGCGGCGTTGAGCGCGGCGGGCGTACGGCCGGTCGGATTCGGGACGGTGTGGACACGCGCGTCTTCCGCAACGAGTTCGGCCGCGATCTCGTCCGTGCGGTCCGTGGACGGACCGAGGGCGATCACGACCTCCATCTCGCCGGCGTACTCCTGCGCGAGGATCGCTTGGATTGCTCCCCGCAGATGCCGTTCCTCGTTGAGGACGGGCATGATCACGGAAACGGCAGGGGGGCGCACGTCGGGATTGGCGTTCATAGGGGCCTCACGTTACCGCGAACGGGGGACACCGGTGCGCGCCGCCGGGGCGGTACCGCGGGCTGCAGATCGTATCGGCCTACGGTGTCACGGATCCCACGTACGGCCGTCGTCCGGAGGTGTCCTCTTGCCCACGCCGCCGCGGTCCTCCCGGACCACCGCCGCCCAGCAGCGCCGCCCGCAGCCGCCCTCCTCCCGCCGGCACCCGCGCAGGCCCGCGCCGCCGGCGCGGCGCCGGAAGCCGCGCTGGGGCATGCGGGCGCTCACCACGCTGTCCGTGGTGGTCCTCGCGTCCGCCGGTATCGGGCACGCGGTGGTCACGAGCCTGGACGCGGACATCGCGCGGGTCGACGCCTTCAAGGACATGAAGAACCGGCCCGAGGCGGGCCACGGCATGAACGTCCTGCTGGTCGGCACCGACGGCCGCGAGAAGATCAGCCAGGACGAGCGGCAGAAGTACCGGCTCGGCGGCGCGCCCTGCCACTGCACCGACACGATGATGATCGTGCACATCTCGGAGGACCGGGAGCGGGCGAGTGTGGTGAGCCTGCCGCGTGACTCGTACGCCGTGACGCCGGCGCATGTCGACCGTACGACGGGCCGACGGCACGAGGGCCACCCGATCAAGCTGAACGCGGCGTACGCCGAGGGCGGGGCGCCGCTGACCGTGCGGACGGTCGAGAACATGACCAAGGTGAAGATCGACCACTATCTGGAGGTCGACTTCACGAGCTTCATGAAGACGGTGGACGTGGTCGGGGGCGTGCAGATCTGCACGGCGGCCCCCCTGAGCGACAGCTACACGGGACTGAACCTGCCGGCCGGGCGCCACACCCTCGAGGGCGGGCAGGCGCTTCAGTATGTGCGCGCCCGCCATATCGACGGGGCGTCGGATCTGGGCCGTATGAAGCGGCAGCAGCGGTTCATGGCGGCGCTCGTGGAGCGGGTCATGTCCTCAGGGATCCTGCTGAACCCGATGAAGTTCCGGGACGTGACACGGGCGGTGCTCGGCTCGGTGCGGGCCGACAAGGGCTTCGGCACGGACGAGATGCTGGCCCTCGGCCGGGCCATGCGGAACTTCTCCCCCTCCTCCTCCGAGTTCACGACCGTCCCGATCGGGCAGCTCGGATACCCCGTGGAGGGCGTCGGCTCGACGCTGAAGTGGGACCCTGTGAAGGCGGAGCGGCTCTTCCACGCCCTGCGCGCGGACCAGCCCCTGTCCGTGCGGCGGCAGCGCGACGAGGCCCGGGTCGTCCCGGTCGCCCCGCAGCAGATCAGCGTCCAGGTGGAGAACGGCACCCCCACGGCCGGCCTCGGCCGCCGGGTCGACGCGGCACTGGCCTCGACGGGCTTCCGTACGACCGGGGTCCCGGCCAACGCCGCCACCACCGATGTGAAACGCACGGTCATCGTCTACGACCCCGGCTGGGACCGCTCGGCCAAGTCGCTCGCGGCAGCCCTGCCGGGCAGCGAGCTGCGCGCGGCCCCGGGTCTCGGCGCGACCCTGAAGGTCATCGCGGGCACGGACTTCGAACGCGTACGCAAGGTGCGGGCGGAGGACACCGGGGAGGGCGAGTCCGGCGTGGTGGTGCGGGGGGACGAGGTGGCGTGCTCATGAAGCTCGTCGGTGACGCCCCTGGGCCCGCGACGCACGCATGGCGGATTCCTTCCCTCCGCCCCATGGCGGTCGGCGTCGCGCAGGCGTAGGACGGAAGGCACGGGGGCCGCCCCCGGCCCTCACCGTCCCCCCGGGAGGAAGTCATGACCCAGCAGCCCGCCACCGCGACTCCGCTGAGCAAGGAGATGCAGGACTGTGTCCAGGCGTGCATGGCCTGCCACAGCGTGTGCGAGGAGACCATGAGCTCCTGCCTGCAGATGGGCGGCCCGGCCCAGATGCAGATCATGCGCGCCGTCATGGACTGCGCCGAGATGACGCGCATGTGCGCCGACATGATGATGCGCCGCTCGCCGCTGTCCGCCGAGATGTGCGCGATGTGCGCCCGGGCCTGTGACATGTGCGCCGAGGCGTGTATGTCCATGCCGGACGACGACCAGATGGTGCGCTGTGCCGAGGCGTGTCGCCGCTGCGCCGAGATGTGCCGCTCGATGTCGGCCGCCGCGATGTGAGAGCCGCCTCACAGCGAAGGGGGGCACCCGCCCGGGTGCCCCCCTTCGC